>DAOUVA010000151.1 GCA_030667885.1 Phycisphaerae bacterium | reverse complement strand
GCTGTTGCATCTGATGGAAAAAAACTTCTTTATGGAGTTAATTGGGACGCTCTTAATTTCTATACATGGGACATTGACGGACGAAAGTTAAATAAAGTCGATTCACCGACCTCAATGGCCTATCAGGATATCAAGTATTTTGCGGGTAAGCTTTTATGCAGCGGTCATAAGGACGATGTTTCCGCAGTAGATATTATCGACCCTGAAAACTGGACTTTGATCAAACGTTTCGATTTACCCAAAGATAAATGGAATAGCTCTCTAACTCGTGAAGGTATGGCTTTCGATGGAAATTTGTACTTTCTTCCCGACGATGGGCCGGATTCCCGCATTCTGATATTTTCTTTAAACTAACCAGTCCGCTTAAAAACCCTCAGTTCCCGGCTAAAATATCAGCCAATAGCTTGAATTACCATTGCCGAATCTGTTATAATAGAGGCAGAAAAACATGTCAGCAAAACTCATTATATCTCTGTGAAGGAGATGGATGGATGGACGGTATGGGCAAAGAAAAAGGCTTTACACTAATAGAGCTTCTGGTGGTAATTGCCATCATTGCAGTGCTGATGGCGATACTGATGCCAGCTTTACAGCGGGTAAAGAAACAGGCCAGAGGTGTTGCGTGCCTAAACAAGCTCAAACAATGGGGCTTGTACTTTGCGATGTATGCCGAAGACCACGATGGCCGATTCATGGCTGGTCATACGGCCCAACCTCAAGCCAATCGATGGGTTAGCGCCATGGGGGACTACTATAAATGGGATGACGAATTTACCTGTTGCCCGAACGCGACGAAGCCGTGGATCGATGAGTATGGTATCAGTGAGGGAGCCGAGGGGACGGACGTCGGCGTGACTATGGCCTGGGGCTATATGCCCAAAGAGGACCACTGGAAAAAGCCAATGAAGGGAAGCTACGGGCTCAACGGCTATTGTGTCGACCCCCAGCCCGGCAGGGAACCTCGCGGGGAAACATCCTGGTACTGGTGCGGGCCGGCTGTGGCGGGGGCCGCTTATATACCTTTGTTCCTGGGGGCTCAGCGTTATAATGGTGTGGTGGACTCAGTAGATGCCCCTCCGGCTTTTGACGGCCAGGGATGGTCTGAAGGTGGTGACGGACGTATGTTACGTTACTGTCTCAACCGGCACGATGGCTTTGTAAACGGGCTTTTTATGGATTTTTCTACCAGGAAAATAGGGCTTAAGGAGTTGTGGACGTTTAAGTGGCATCGAAAGTATAACACCAATGGTCTCTGGACAACGGCAGGGGGGTGTCAGCCGAGTGACTGGCCGGAGTGGATGAAAAGCTTTAAGGACTACTGAGAAAACCTGCCGGTACGTTTCCCTACTTTATCGGTTTGACTCGACTTCACTAAGGATATTGCCCTCAAGCAAGGTTACTTCTTTTCTACCGTAATTGTAATTGGGATATCCTTTCGCAAAAAGTAGCACACTCCACCCGCGTCTTCACAGACATAATACAAAGCATAAGCGTTCAGTTTGGATGTTCCCCTTGCTCCTGCCGCCGGACTGACCTCGAACTCAAGTTGCCGCGGCTCTGAAGTCTCCGGCCGGTCGCCTTGCGGAGCTGTCAACAACTGGGGGTGTACCTTCCAGCCATCGGGCGCATCGACCCAGAGTTTCAAAGGCCCGGCCTCGTTGTTCCAATGCGCCTTCATCCCGGCATTCGGGCGAAGTGTCACATGGACACGGACGGTCTCTTCGGGCTTCACTTGTGGCGGGACCACCGTTACTTCGCTCAGAATCAAGCTCTTCTCGTCGCGATAAATTTGACCTTGAGGATCGGGCGGCTTAACGTTGCGTTCTTCTGTTTCGAAGCTGCTTCCCTTGCCGGCGATTTCGGAGCCTGTGGGTAAAACCATAAGTTCAACCGGTTCTTCTCCCCGTGCAATGATATCACGAGTAGCCGTTTCCACCCAATCATAGAATGGGTACGGTTTGGTAAGTCGCGGGCCGTACTGCTCAATGCGCCGCCGCCAGATATACTGGTTGGGCTGGAGCACCCGGGACCTGGTCCAATGGTTTACGGCTGTTTGAAAATCGCTTGAAGCCCGCTGCCCGGAATCGTACCGAAGGCGATAGCAGACTCCAAGGCGAAAATGCGCATCACCGTCGTCCGGATTGATTTGAATCGCCTGCTTGTAAGCGTTGATGGCGTCGTTGATTTTAGACTGTCCTCCCCAAAGCACCAGCGCATCGCCCAACTCCCTCGGCGCTTCGGATGAGCGGCTTTTCTCGGCACGCCTGCGCAGGGCCTCCAGGTCGGGCCTGGTCGCTTTAATCTTCGGCGGTTCTGCGTCTTTGCCAGTAAACGTCTTATTGAGAAACTCCTCCTCGAACGTATCCATCTTCGGTCGAAGGCTGCGGACAATACCATTTTCGTCGATGGCCACTTCGATAGGCACTCCCCTTACCTGCATTACATTGATGGGATCGTGCAGGACGGGCCAGTCTATCTTATGCCACTGTGCAAATAGTCGGTTGCGGTTAGGATGCTGCTCCTGTGCGATCCCCAGCACAACAAGTTTTCCCTCTCTGACCCACTCTCGGGTTTTATTATTCCAGGCCGGCACGGCCTGACGACAACCTCGTCACCAGGAGGCAAAGTGGACCAGCAGGACTTTCCGGCCGCGAAACTGCGACAGCGATACAGGCTCATGATCCGCAATACCGGGCAGGGTGAAATCAGGATGGGCTTGACCAACGCGGGGTGAATAGCCGTCGGCGTCGGATGGTACGGCAAAAAAACAAAGGCTTCCAAAAGTCAACATCAGCAGGCTCAGGTTTCGCATAGTCCAGTCCTCCTCAAACTTAAAAAATTTATCCTTGTTGATTTAGTCCGAACTCATATATAACCACTCGTTATCCCGGAACTAAAGTGAATGATACCATGCTTCTTTTGTTAAATAAATCATAAAGCAGGGGCTTTTATCTAAATCCGGGTATATATAATTTTTATTGTTGTTCGGAAACGAGGTCCTTTAATATAGCAAACTGTACGTCGAACACCTTCCTCAGTTCGTCATCGGGTACAACGTCACCGGTGACTCCCATATAGGCATCTGCAAATCGCGTGCCGAACCCGACGACGGTAACTGTCCCCTTGCCGTGACTGGCCCTTGCGATAACTGGTACGTTTGTCACCGACGCAATTGCCTGCCCTCCCTTAATCTCGCAGGTTGAGTCGATTTGTATCACAGGCCAACTCTCCGGCGCTTTCAACTGCCCCCTAAGCTGCATATTTGGAGTTACAGTCAGCCCAAATGGATACAGCAGGCTGTTTGCGGTTGACCCGGTATTTGCCGGAGAGTCCAGGATGAGTATTTTTCCTCCCAGCTCGACGTAATTGACCAGCTCCTCGCGGAAATTGTTCGTTACTGTCTGATTGGGATCCATGAACACCACAAGGTCACCGGTCAGTGCTTCGGTGCCGCTCCTGCGGGATGTGAAGTAACCGAGGCGCAGTATCCACCGTTCGAAAATCCCGAAACCTTTCTGCTTGCCTGATATGAATCCACTCTTTGAAAGAGGTCCGTTACAGACGGTTCGGTCAATAGCAACCTGGACCATAGGGCGAACCGCCTTTGGAAGGCTCATGGAATTCCGGTGGATTGCTCGTGTTCCTGCTGCTGCAATCGACCAGCCGAACACTACCGAGCAGATTACAACCAGCCAGGCCACGCTCCATTTTCGGCAGAGCAAAAGTCCATAGGCAAGAAGAGGGAGTCCGAAAATGAATAGAAATAATCGTAACGGATAAGGGCTGTTTCGGTGATTAAGCCATTCGAGCATGCCGAGCATTAACTCGGCTTTTCCGGGTTCGAATGTTGCGAAATTGGAAAAAATTGTCGAATCGGTGAAAGCCGCGACTCGGCCTGCGCCGCGATGAGTTGTCCACAATTGCACGAAAGCGCCATACCGCATCTGGGCCAGGTCTTCGACCTGAGGATAAAAATTGCTTGCGTGATAATCAGCCATAAGATTTTTCAGGCCCGTAGAACGAATGGCCGCCCGGCCGCGACTGAGTCCTGGGCTAATGGAGCAGGAAACCGCAAAGTCGAGCGGGGGCATTTCCTGGACTATTGGGTGGGGCACTAACGGCGGATTGTATAGTTGAGTAAAAACCGTATCGATGCCGAATAAACAATCGTAACGAAAACTGAAACCGAAAATCTTTGCTATATCGTTTATGTTGGTACCAGTATTAAAGACGTTTGTGTGTTCGCCCATAAGCAGCAGACCTCCGCCACGTTTGACAAATCGCTCTATTGCTGCTATTTCGTTCTGTTGGTATCGTTCGGTCGGCACTTTCACGACAAGGACATCGCAGTCCATTAGAGCGGCATCGTCGATGAGAGTCTTGAGGCGGCCTGTCTCATAGAAGCGTGAAATGTAATCGTAGATGCAGTAATAGTTGTATCCGGAATCATGCCCGTACCATTCCGTATCAAAGGGTTTATCTGTTGGTTCCCATGTCGAATGATATTCATCGACCCAAACCCGGCCTTCTTTGCGCCGACCCGGCGCATCCAAAAGCACGCCCATAATCAACATGAAGCTCCCTGCAATAGTCAGAACAATTGCCCCGAGATGTTTTGGACACTTCACACCTGGCTGGGAAACAAACGCCTGCGGTACGCCAAACGGTGTTTGAATGAAACGCAGGCTTAGAAGAATTGGTCCCAACAAAAAAGCCATCAGGAACCATGGATTCCAGAATTGGTTTATTAAAACCAGTTCTGCATCATATTCGGTTCGAAGTGCCCGATGCATAAAAAGTGATATTAATAAGGCTGAGCGAACAGGCAGCCAGGCGACAATCAATATGACGAAAGCTGCCAGACGTTTTCTTAAGCGAGGTATTTGTATGCCTGTCTGCATCGGTGATTGTGCAGGTACGGCTGATGGTTGGCTTGCAGATTTCCAGAAACACAGCATCGCAATCCCGCCGAACAGGAAGGCTAATGTTGGCGGGTCTAAAAGCAGTTCCCAGGTAGCTCCAAGACAGTGGGAGCTTCTCGGAGTATATAAGGCAAGGTTAGTACCGGCCAATCCTGCCCGGATACCTAACATCTGTGAAATCGAATAAAGCAGACCGGGCCATGGCCACGGAAGCTCATGTGATCTTGCGGTGACGTACTCGTAGCCGAGAATCCCAAGTGATTGTACTGCCAGGATGATTCCCCCTAATATGAGAGCTGAGGCAAGAACTCCGGGCCAGCGGCGGGGAATCGGCAAGATGCCAAGTACAAGGCCGACAAAGATAAGCAATATTGCCATACGGTACGGCCACGGTGCTAAAAAGACAGCGGGAAGCAGCAATACGGCGGCTGCTGTTGATTCGATAACTATTGGCCTGCGAATGTCCACGCCAATGAGTAGTGCTGTTCCGGCCGCTACAAGTATCGCCCAGAGAAGCCATTGGGCACTATGGTAGTAGCTAAGTCCAAATAGCCACGAGGTACTCAATAACGCTAAGCCAATCCAGGCCCTTTTCAATTTGCTACCTCCTGATTCGGCATATTAGATGTCGTTCCGTTATTTGCAGGTTCAGGTATGCTACTCAAAGCCGGAGGAATCCACATCTCCTGGTCCCGAAGTTGTGTGATGAACCATCGCCAGAAGTCGGCGTTCTCTCGCATACCTTCGAACGGTTCCCCTCCTTCCCATTCGAGATTCTTGTTGGCAACAAAGCATGTGTCTCCAATGACCACAACTTTACCGGCTCCGAGTTCACGTAAAGTGATAACCGGCAAATTGTTGTGTCCGTAAGCGATTACCCGGGCGGTTGGGTCGTTACAACTTACCGGCCAGGCCGCATGAAAACGAACATGAACACGTTGGTCTCCCGCTTCCGAACTCAGATATGGAGATTTGAAGTGTCCCATGACTTCAGGTTCAACAGGATTTGGCCCGGGGTTGCCGATACTAAATCCAAGCATCGAAAGCAGTGAACGGCTGGAGCCTGCCCCGTCCAGTCCCGCCATAAGAATGAATGTCCCACCGTTAAGCACGAATTCCCTTATCGCGTTTTGTTCGGTCCTCGAAAAACTTCGGGAAGGCGCAACCGATACCAAAAGGTCCGACCGTGCAAGCCGCTCGGCAGTCAACTCTGGAAGAGAAAGAGTAAGGTATCCGTTCCGCATAAGTGTTAGAATAAATCCTCCGATACCGTCAGGACGCCAGGATTCCCCGCTGTTTGCTTCCAGGTGAGATGTGTCGATATAAGCCAGGTTGTTGGGTATTTTATAGCGCCCGTCGGGAAGAATCTTGCTGGCGCTGCGGGTGGTTGCGGTAGAGGCGGCAAGTGAGCCTGCTAAGCATAATGTTATTAAAACAATCCTGCCCTCACTTTTTTGCCGGGTCAAAAGGCCCATAAGCAGTCCACAACCCAATATGCCGAGAATCTGCCGCCATATCGGGTGCGCGTTTCTTTTCCCGCCGGCCAGATAACCAAACAGCCGCGAGTTAAAAACATGCGAGCTGACGTTGATACCGTTCGTCAGGCCCGATGTGTCGCCGAATGCAATGACGCGTCCTTTTCCGAGCGGCTGCTCGGCCGCGAGAATCAGGTCGCCGAGTTTCTCGCCTGAATCGTAGAGACCGTTGCCCATCATTGCCCGGCTGCTTCCTTCATCTCCCATGTCCGACCATCCCCACCGTCCAATTAACAATGGACGCGCCGGCCAGTTTGTTTCGAGAGAAGCACCAATAACAACACCAAACTGATTGCGTTCGTCAGGGACACCTGTTGTCGCCGGGTGAGCAATCGCTTCGTATGACTGCAGCCAGCCGCCAACCGTGAATGTGCCCGAATCGAACTCGACTCGTATTGAAGTTGGCGCCAGCACTTCATTGAAACGATTGTTTCCGTTCTCGTCCCGGGTAGTGTGCTCGCCCATTACCAGAAGTGAGCCGCCACGATCTACAAAATTCCATATACGTTCAAGCTGGCCCTCGGCCCAGGGATCATCAGGAAAAAGCAGTACTAAAGCATCGGCATCCTGAAGGTCCTTATCTGATAAATCGGGCGATATAAGACTGCTGGCTCCAAGGCTTTCGATAAAGACCGGAAGCATTCCATACATTCCGCTCGAAAGTCTGCCATACTGACCGTGCATTGGTTTAAGCCAGTTGAGAAATCCCTTCTCATAGAAAACAATCTTTTTGCCCTGGAGATCCGGTTTGCCCGGGTAAAGAGCAATTATAACAGGTAACAGGATAGCCAGAACAGGAGCCCCAAATCGCAGTATATATTGGTTCCGGGTATAGGCAGCAGAAGCTTTTATATTATTCTGCTCAGTTTCCCCGAGCCCGGCAGGCCATCGGAACATAGCTGAGACGATTAGCAGGTGTATCACACAAGCCAATACCGGCAGGTTCCACGGTATTGCTTTATGGAACAGGGCCGCCCAGGACCAGCCTGCTTGTGCGGCAGGTTCGGCTACTACGGCAAGCAGCTGCTGGGTATATGACATTACAACAAGATAAAAGATGTGGCCGCCAAGGATCGCCGCAAAACCATAGACAGCCCGTTTCTTCCCTGGTCGTGAGCTGGATGCCAACCAGAAAATCCAAAGCACACTCATAAGCACCAGGAAATCGAGACCGGCAAAAGTGGACCCGACATATATAGATTGATGACTGATGAGGCCTCCTATGTTTCCAAGAGCACGGCCAAGAAAGTCGGTCATCGACCATACCAAAGGGATGCATGTGCAGGCCATGCGATAGACGCCAAAGACCGCAACAGAGGCAGAGACAATGCACAGCATCTTCTTTGCCTGTCCACGGAAGTTGGCCGCAAGAGAAGCCAGAACAAGCGGGACGCTCATTACATTAATAACAGGCAGGGACGAGGTTATCATGTATGCGGCAAGACCGGCTGTTACCAGCAGTTTAATAAGACCTTTGCTCCCTCGCCAGGGGAAAGGACGCTGCGCGATGATTACAACGCACAAGGCCGCCAATGTCAGCGCCCGCCGCAATGGATGCGCTAATAATCCCGTTGAGCCGGCCGCAATCCAGGCAGCCGCAAGACCGGTTATTGCTGCGATTACAGGCCCCGGCGCCGCTGATGTCTCCACTGGGCAGTCGGTGGTTAATTTTTCGGTTTTTCTTTGCTTATTTCTAACCACTCGGTGGATTATAGCTCATATCATACCCTATGCAACAAGAAAAGCTTGTGTGCCGGACGAACGGTTGAGTGAATTGATATTCGGATTGTCACCTTTTCCGGAATATACTTTGCTTTACTTTTCGGAGCATTGGCATCGGAAAACCTGATGAGTGTTTCTCTGTCTCACTCATAACGAATAAATACCGGCAAAGCAGTGAATAAGCTTATTTCATCAGGAGGCTGCGACCGGCCATGATATGCTCGAACCATTGCGTTGGTAACTTAACGCAATGGTTCAAATTCAAGCTGAAAAATATATTTTTGTTTTATCACAAACGTCAAGGTGCCTTTGCCAACAAGAGCTGCGGCACAACAGTTGGGCACTGCACATCTATCGCCGGACATTCTGCCATAATAAGATAGTGCCTTGTTCCTGCCACTATATCCTGAGCCGTTAGAGGTCCTGGGCAACCTCCCGTTGGTGAGCGGGGTGGACATCTGCTCTCATCATAGGGACACGCCGTGTCCACTGGAGGACAGACCGTTTGTACTGCGGTACATTGAGTAGGAACAGGTGGGCAAACTGACAGCACAGGCGGGCAGCGTGTCCGCAATGAGGGACACCTGGTCTCTGCCACAGGACACCATGTTGGTTCACCCGGACATTCAGTAGCCACTGCCGGACACTGAGTATTCACAGAGGGGCAATTTGTTTCTGAGGGCGGACATCTTGTTTTCGAGACAGGACATT
>DAOUVA010000043.1 GCA_030667885.1 Phycisphaerae bacterium | reverse complement strand
GCGGCCTTCGCACCTGCCGCCGTTCCCCCGGATTTCATAAGAAGTATGGGTTTATGATGAGAAATCCGCTCCGCCTGGCTGACAAAAGCATTGCCATCGGTAATACTTTCAAGATAGCCTGCGATAACTTTGGTTTCAGGGTCCTCACCTAAGACCTTTATCAAATCCAATTCATCTACATCCGCTTTATTGCCTATGCTGACAAGCTTACTGAAACCGATATTGTTTGTGTTAGCCATATCAAGGATAGCCGCTAACAATGCCCCTGATTGTGAGAGGTATCCGATGGCACCGGGCTTCGGTATGGTTCCACCGAAACTTGCATTTAAATTGTGCCCAGGCGCTATCACTCCAAGACAGTTGGGGCCTATGACTCTGATGCCGGCTTGGCCGGCTATCTGAATAATCTGCTGTTCAAGCTCTCTGCCCTCATCGCCGACCTCTTTAAATCCGGCCGTAATAATAATGACCGCTCGCGTACCAATCTTTGCGCACTGCTGCATAATTGCCGGCACAAACCTGGCAGGAACGATAATAATCACCAAATCGGGCACTTGTTTGATAGATTCAAGGTCTGGATAGCACTTCAATCCTTCAATATTATCTGCCTTTGGATTAACCGGATATATTTGACCCTTATATCCCGCTTCCATCATACTGGCCAAGATTTCATATCCCACCTTGCTTTTCTGGCGGGATGCTCCAACTATAGCAATAGATTCAGGATTAAAAAAATTTTCAAAACTCATTGCAACCAAGGTCCTTTCAAAACAAATATCAGGAATAACAAGAAATTGTATTTTATTCGATATTGTATGTAATTGCAAAGATTTGTAACATTATTCTCTTTGGGTTCACTACTCTTTATGTGTGATTCTTTTGGGCGTTAGCAATCTCAAAGCTTACCGCCCATTATATCTTGCGAGGCATGAAGGGTATCTTATATTTCGCTTCACAGGTCACTGAGTTTCTCTATTTGTGCTTTGAGCTTTTCGTTTTCCTCTCGCAGTTTTGAGTTGTGTTCCAGAACAGAATCAAAAACGCCTTTTACCTGACTTCTCACGTTTTGTTGGGCCTTCTGTTGCCAATTCTTTTTTTCCTGCATACATTTTGTAAGCAGTTTTTCCTGCTTTTTGTTCTCTTTGTTATGCTTCTCTTTTAACCTCTCGATTTCCTTATCTCGCAGCTCTAATTCCTTTTTTAATCTCGTATTTTCCACCGATATTAGTCTGCTCATTTTCTCACTGGGTGGTTCCGGCTGCCCACAGCCCGTAATTGATATAACAGCAACCCCAACTGCCAATACGAATATATTTTGAATTGCTGTTTTCATCCTTGTTATCCTTGTTAAATAATTGAACTATTCGAAAAGCACTTTCAATTTTTCTTTATCAGTCATTGCGATTTGGTTCTGGTTTGTCCAGACAGCCAATTCAAGACTATCTCTACAGTGACAGTCATCACAAACAAGCTCGCGTTCGCTTGCCAAAACGGCTTTTACAAGTTCCAGACAATTACACGTTGCCACCTGGAGATTGCCGATTATCTCTTTGAGCAAAGTCTGTTTGTTCTTTTTCGCCTCGTGCGGCTTCCAGCAGTCATAGTCACTGGCTAAGGCAATCAGGACGTAGCACATTTGCGCCTCTCTGGCCAGTTTCGCTTCGGGCATAGCAGTCATACCAATTAAATCAGCGCCCCAGCTTTGGTGCATAAGCGATTCGGCCCTCGTTGAAAACTGCGGTCCTTCCATACATACGTATGTGCCTTTAGGGTGCGTCTTTATATTGATACCTTTGGCCGTGCCTATAAGTATCTCTCGCACTCTCCCACAAACCGGCTGAGCCATCTCGCAGTGCACCGCACCAAAATCCCTGTAAAAACTGTTTTCCCGCTTGAATGTCTTGTCAATAAACTGATCGACAATAATCAGGTTTCCCGGGGCGATTTCCTCCCGAAGCGATCCAACCGCTCCACTACTTATTACCGTATGGACGCCGAGTTTCTTCAAGGCGAAAATATTAGCCGCAAATGGCACCTCGCTCGGCGAAAATCTATGCCCCTTGCCATGACGATTTAAAAATGCTACTCGCTTTTGCCCTATCCTGCCGACCATAATTGAGGTGCTCGGCCTGCCGAAAGGCGTATTAATCTCATAATATTCCGCATCAATGATGTGCTCAGCCAGTGCATCACCTAATCCCGTACCGCCTATTATCCCAACCAGCTCTTCTGCCATAATCTTTTGCTCCTTTATTCAAATTGCCAACTATAGTAATTTCTTTCCTGTTCATTTACAATTGTTTTGTCGTCTCAATTCAATAATCACACTACAAAAGCATATTTTCTATCGCCTGCAATCTTCGCCTTTGCCCTGTCTTTCGCTTGAAACATATTTTGAATTACAATCTGGAAATGCTATAATACGAAGGCCAAAACAGCGATGACAGGGAATAAAATATGCGAAACAACAGATATATTATTAAGCTGTGCTTATTAGTGTTACTGCTTTTCTTACTCGGTTTTGCTCTTATCCAACCAAAAGCAAATTTGTACGAGTGGGTTTTCGTTTACTATATGTCTTATGATAACGACCTTAATCCTTTCGGTAAGATCATACTAAGTGATTTAACAAAGGGCATTGTGAACTCGAAGGTTGCGGTTGTAGTTCAGGCGGATTTTGCAGACAACAAGGGCATGAAACGAATCGCTTTGTACCACACAAATGGAAAACCACGTAGAAAAGAAATCATCCTGAAAAGCGAGGACAGTGCAGATGAGAACGAATTGAGAAAATATCTCAATTGGGTGCGAAAAGAGTGGAATGCAAAGAATTACTGTATTGTCTTCCTGGATCACGGAGGAACATTAAACCACATGTGTCTCGACCGGAAACCGTTTAGAAATCATAGCAAAAACAAACGATTTGATTCTGGGAAATGGCTTCGTGCCTCAGAGGCGGGAGAAATTGTCGCAAACTTTAATCAGGAAATTGACGGCAAGGTAAGACTCCTTTTCCTTCAGCAGTGTGGGCGTGCGGCAGTCCAGAATCTTTATAATTTTGTGGACGCAGCCGAATATATACTTGCCTCTCCGCTAATAGTTGGTGCACCTAATACGTACTATACTAAAACGCTTGAATCGGTTGCCCGCGACCCGAATATCACGGGCGAAATCCTTGCCGAAACTGTCATGCGGGAAGATGAACATTACACTCTGTACACCCTGATTAGCAATAAGGAGCTAAAAAAACTCCCCGAAAAACTTTCGCCCGTACTGAAATCTTTCGGACAAAAGTCAAGTCTGAATCAGCCCAATTCCTGTCGAAGTCTATTCGAGTTTGAGAGTGAAAGGTTTTATGATTTGATGTATTATTTACAGGCTCTCAACTCTGCGAACAATAATATTGCCGGCAAAGAACTCAGCAGTTTTCTTGATTGGTCCCAGAACCATCTTATCGTGAGCAGAGCGTTTAAGAGGCCTGATTCTTCTTATTCCGGACTTTCAATTTATGTGCCATCGAGCAAAAATGAAATCACACGCTATGGTTTTTTGCCTTTATACCAACAAACAGATCTTGAGCAAATTATGAGGCTAATGTTTAAATAGCTTGCAAAGCACACTTATATTAAAACTAACACTGCAAAAAAACTTATCTCTAATTAACGAATCACCTTAGCTGTGTTCCCCGCGGCCGAAAAATGTATTGAACAAACTGACGTAATTGGCATAATAGTATAGCGTATCTAAAATGAACCTAATTATTGGAGATTTGGTTATATGGATTTAATCATTACGGTAAAAGAAATTAAAGGCAACTGCCCGACATATAAAGTAGGAGATTCCTTTACCCTTAAGGCAGGCTATCAGCTTGTAAGCGACACACCTGTCTGCATGCATGGCCTGGCTTCTTTGATGACTTATTATAATGCTCTGCGTGTCTCTGAACCTTCGCAATGGGGCCTGGACGGAAAAGAAGATAAAACCAAAGCCTACATTCACTGCCCCGATCCGTGTGAATACACACGCGGCGGGACAGTAATCTTTGAAATAACTAAAATCAAATAATCTTCAAACCTGTTTCAAGCAAGGTCGAAGTCGCCAAGTGTGATTCTGTTGGGGACCGCCAAGACGGGAATCTGTTGTTAGCGTCATTTTCATCTTAATAGGGCCTATATAGTGCTGTTGAAGCATCACGGGCCATAACTATAACTAAAACAAAAGAAACCAAACGCTTCAATTTCTTAGCCATAACAGTCCTCCTCAATATTTTGATAAACTGCAGGAATTTTGCTCACCTGAAAAATCCAAAACCGCAGATTTCCGACTTAGCAGGCACAAATTTCACAAATATTATCTATTACCTATTTTGTAACAATTTTCAAATTACTTGAACAAAATAGGCACTCAAAAATGTGGATATAGATGTAACCACATTGTTAATTTCCGAAACCTTTGGCATTCTTTACTTAACCTTTTGTATTTTAAGCACTTATGTCAATTATCAAAAAAGTCTGAATAACTACATGTCCTATTGCTCGCAGTGCTATTTTGCTATGCCAAAAATGTATTATTCTATCTCACACCTAAATATATTATCCATATTAACATGTTTGAGCCTCTTATAATTTGCCCTCAGGGTTTTCCTTCTCCATTTTTTAACAAATACAAGTGTTTCGAGGTTTCTGAATAATCCGGCCTTTTACGGAACTATCGTCCTTTATGGCATCATAAAAGCCGTTTTTCTCTGAGATTAAATAGTTTTTTAGATGTCTTTATCATTAATAATGAGCCCTGTACAATCTATTTTTTGTGTTATAATGATCCATCAGTACTTATAAATCACCTAAATGGGCTTTCTGTATAGTATGAATAACTAATTGTCTCTGTGATATTTTGTTTGCCAAGAAGGTTTTATTGTCGTATAATAATATGGATTTGAAATAAAAGTAGTTAAAGGAAAACTCTTATGGGAAAGATGAACGAAGGACAAAAGCTCCCTCCCGTAGAGCAATTAAGAGGAAGAACGCTCGGTAGAATTCTAATTAAAATGGGTGTTCTGAGCAGGAACAAAGTTCATGAATGCCTGAAGATCCAGAGCCAGCGGAAAGGCGTACAAATAGGTCAGATTTTTCTTGAACTTGGATTGATCGATGATTTCCAACTTCAAATGGCCCTTGCCGCCCAACGCGGAATGGAATACATGAGTCTGGATGGTATTGACATCCCTGCTGATGTGGTCGAGAAGGTGCCTGCCCAAATGGCCAAAACATACCACATCATACCCATCGAATATAACCAGAAAAAAAACGAATTGATAGTTGCCCTTGACAGCCCCGATAACTTCAGAGCCACAGATGACCTAAGCACACTTATGGGTTTCAAGGTTACCGCCAAGATAACCGACCGTGAAGCGCTGGAAAGTGCCCTGACTAAATATTACGAGACTGAAGACGAAAACATCAACGAGCTGATAGATGAAATACAAGGCGACAGTTTCCTTGCGGAATTTGAGGGCAGAAATCAAAGTATCGACCTTGATGAACTAAAGGAACTATCCGAGTCAAATCCTGTAAAAAAACTGCTAAACCTTGTTTTGCTGCAGGCAATTCGCGACAAGGCCTCGGACATTCATTTTGAGCCGTTTGAAAACGAATATAAGATGCGTTATCGTATCGATGGTGTGCTCTACGAAATGATTCCTCCACCCAAATATATTGCCGCGGCTCTGAGTTCACGTATAAAGGTTATGGCAAATCTGGACATCGCTGAAAGACGTCTTCCACAGGACGGCCGAATATCACTGACTGTCCAGAACAATCCAATCGACTTACGTGTCAGTGTTCTACCAACAATGTTCGGAGAAAGCGTTGTATTGCGTGTCCTTGACAGGACTCAGGCCAGCTTTGATTTGGGTGCACTTGGGCTGAGGCCTGATGACCAGGATTTAGTCCGCAAACTTATTCGCAAACCTAATGGTATTATAATCGTTACAGGCCCGACGGGATGCGGCAAAACCACAACCCTTTATTCGGCACTGAATGAGTTAAACGACATTGAGACTAAAATAATTACCACTGAAGACCCTGTAGAATACGATGTTGATGGTCTCATTCAAGTCCAAATGAACCCGTCTATTGGCTTGACATTCGCAAGGTGCCTTCGTTCAATTCTGCGTCAGGACCCCGATATTTTATTAGTCGGCGAGATTCGTGACCTTGAGACGGCTGAGATTGCCGCGCAGGCATCACTGACAGGCCACGTAGTGTTCACGACCCTGCACACAACCGATGCACCAAGCTCGATAGCACGACTTTTGGATTTGGGGGTAGAGCCGTTTCTTCTTACCGCCACTATCGAGGGCATCGTGTCCCAGCGATTATTGAGAAAAATATGCGAAAACTGCAAAACAGCATTCGAGCCAAACGAAGCTCAGCTAATGGAGTTACAATTTACGCCGGATGATGTTAAGGGTAAAAAGTTTTATTACGGCCGCGGCTGCAGCAAATGCAACGGCACCGGCTATAGAGGCCGAATTGGCGCTTTTGAGATTATGATATTCAATGATGAAATAAGAGACCTGGTTATGAATTCAGCTTCGACTTCGGTGCTTCGTGCAGCCGCCCAGAAAAACGGCATGAAATTAATGCGCGATAACGGCCTGTCTGCAATGTTCGACGGCGTTACCACCATAGATGAAGTCGTAAAAGAAACAATAATGGAAGAAGTATAGGAAATGACTGAATGTATATGAATCGGGACTTGACAGTTAATAGTTGATACATAGGAGGTATTTAAGATGCCGCTTTTCCAATATTCAGCACTGGACACACAGGGCGTAGAGATAAAAGATGAGGTAGAAGCCCTTAGCCAAAAGGAAGCAATAAGCAAGATACGCAACATGGGGTATTTCCCCACGAAGGTCCGTGAACGCAGTGCAGTGAAAAAAGGAGGGAAGAAGGCCACTGCAAGAACAACTCGCAAGCGAGGTTCCGGCGGCAAGGTAAAAGTCAAATTTATAACCCAGTTTGCAAGACAGCTTTCAACACTCCAGGATGCAGGCTTGCCCATTCTACGGTCTTTGAGGATTCTCGAAGAACAGCAAAAGTCCGGTACATTCAAGAGGGTTATCGGTTATGTAGCCGATGATATCGAAGGCGGATCCACGCTCTCGGAAGCCATGGCCAGATACCCCAAGAGCTTTGACCGACTGTTTACCGGTATGGTAGCGGCAGGCGAGACTGGCGGTGTGCTGGATTTGATATTGTCTCGTGTGGCCGACTTTATGGAAAAGGCCGAGAAACTCAAATCAAGAGTTAAAAGTGCAATGGTTTACCCTTTGGTGGTTTTGTGCGCGGCTTTCGGCATTCTTCTGGGGTTGATGAAATACGTTATACCGTCATTTAAGACTGTGCTCGAAGAGATGGTGCAAGGTAAGCTGAACCCCGTAACAACCACAGTGCTCGGTGTAAGCAACTGGATTGCAACACAATATGGCTGGGCGATTATATTAGCGATGCCGGTTGGTTTCATTTTTCTACTCAGAATCATACGGAAGTTTCGCCCCGGCAGATATGTTCTGGATTCCATCAAATTGAAGCTTCCGGTTATGGGCCAGCTTACCAATAGAGTTTCGGTAACGCGGTGGACGAGAACTCTTGGTACATTGATTGGTGCAGGTGTGCCGATTCTGGATGCCATTACCGTTACGGAAGAAACTGCGGGAAATGAAGTCTTTTCCAGTATGCTCCATAATGTTCACAATTCCATCAGACAAGGCGACACCTTCGCCGGCCCGTTACGCCAGTCCAAAACCGTTGACTTAATCGTATCCAACATGGTCGCCGTTGGTGAGGAAACAGGTGACCTGGACAAAATGCTTCTGAAAGTAGCAGACAACTTCGACGAGCAGGTTGACGTGCTCGTTGCCTCGTTAATGTCCATGCTTGAGCCGATTATGATTATTGTGCTCGGCGGTGTCGTTATGCTCATCGTTCTGGCGGTATTTTTACCGATGATTCAGGTTATCACGAGCTTAGGCTCGCAGTCATAAAAACTGTACTAACAAAATAAAAAGATTTAACTAAAGTAGTAAGGAGAAAAAAATGAAGTCAATCGTAAAACATTCCAGCAGGAAAGCGGCATTTACTATTATCGAGCTGCTAACGGTTATGAGTATTATTGTAATCCTCATTGGCCTCCTCGTACCATCTTTGAATATGGCCAGACGATTCGCCAAAAAATTAACGCAAAGGAACCAACTGCGCATCGTCGGCATAGGAATAGAGTTTTTCAATAACGAATGGGATGGATATCCACCTTCAGGTGCATTCGACGGAAATGGTCAGGAATACTGTGGTGCGATGAAGCTTGCTGAAGCAATGATAGGAAAGGATTTGTTGGGTTTTCACCCGGATTCAGCCTTCAGAGCAGATGGCCTGGATGCTACTGGAAGACAACTATATGATCCCCTTACTCTGGGAGCCAGAAAAGAGCTGTTTCTGCAACTCGATAATGCCAACGTTAATATGCTTTCAGAAATCTACGGCCCCGGTAATACAAGTTCTTTCAGGGAGAATACTATTGTTTTATGCGACATATATAAACGTGACATGAGAACCGGCCGAAAGACAGGTATGCCCATACTTTACTACAAGGCAGAGACATCAAACAAACTGCATGACCCTAACTTTGCACCAACTCCGACGGACAATATGGGTAATATCTACAATTTCAATGACAATCAGGCTATGTTTGCCCTCGGTAAACCGTGGGAAGATCCAGGCAAGCTGTCGACACATAGTCTTTCGGTTCCTTCAAGGTTCTACAAAAACACAAGGAATGATCAGATTTCAACATTGAATCTACCTTACAAGACTGACTCTTATATACTGATTTCAGCAGGATATGATGCTGAATACGGAACGGCTGATGACATCTGTAATTTTGATTGGAAATATCGAGAATAACGGCTTCGGGGAAACGATGATGAAGAGTTTGAGTGTTTTGTTTTTAGTTGTGTGAAGATTCTTCACTTCGCCCAGATTGGCAACAATGAACAATTGGAGTTTGGAATATTGCAGTATTGTGTTTTTGATTAGTTTCATAAGCATATAAAAAGAGGATATAACTGTGAGGCAAAAAAGGACAGGATTTACAATTATTGAGTTGTTAGCGGCTCTTGGGATAATGGCGTTGTTGGTCGGTCTTCTTCTCCCTGCTTTTAGTTTAGTGCGCAATAAAGCAAAAGAGACAAAACAAAGGGCTCAGTTTATGACAATCAGTCTGGCTCTGACGGCCTTTAAGGACGACTATGGCGACTACCCCGGCTCTGACTGGGCATTGCCGACCGGGCCGGCGCCAAGCAGCGATTACTGCGGCTCGCAGAAGCTCACAGAAGCTCTTTTGGGCTGGGACCTGCTGGGATTCCATCCAAAATCAGATTTCAGGTCTACCGGGCGCAACAACAACTTAGAATATATATACGATGTCAACAACCCCGTTTACTTTGACCAGAGAAAAGGGCCCTATCTGGAACTTGCAACCACCAATGCTTTCAGGTTAGGTAACATCTCAGCTTTTTACCCCGGGTTGTATAATAATACGGCACCTTTGGCACCGAATACTTTTGTTCTTTGCGATGTATTCGGCAAAAATAACGTAACGCTTTCCAATGGCAAGACAACCAAAGCGGGAGCGCCAATACTTTATTACAGAGCAAACGCTCACGGAAAAACAATACATGAAATTTACAATGTTCTGGATAATGACGCCATTGTTAACGTAAAACAAACAGCGGATGCCAAGATTCACCCCCTGGCGGATCCAGGCAACGCATATCAGTATTTTTACAATTATATCTTGGACCCGAAGATAACCGCGAGACCCTGGCCTTATAGGCCGGATTCTTATATATTGATTTCCGCGGGGGCAGATGGTCTTTACGGGACAGACGATGATATTCGCAACTTTGGTAATTAAGCCCTCCATCCACACCCGATCGAGCAAACTAAAGCTATGAAAATGTATAAATACAAGTATGGCTTAACTCTTGTCGAGATATTAGTTGTGGTCGCCATAATCGCGATACTGGCTACAATGGTAATCGGCATCGCTGC
Organism: Phycisphaerae bacterium; assembly: GCA_030667885.1. Classification (GTDB taxonomy): domain Bacteria; phylum Planctomycetota; class Phycisphaerae; order Sedimentisphaerales; family Anaerobacaceae; genus NIOZ-UU13. The sequence continues at coordinate 4,258 of DAOUVA010000043.1, read as the reverse complement.
TCGTATCAATGATCAGTCCAAAGAAAGAGGCCTCGAATCTACCTTTACACTACTGGAATCCGCCCTGCAGGAATATCGCGAGGATACAGACAAATTTCCCGTACAGCTTGAAAAGAATTTTGCAAATGCACTTATACATTCGGAATATCTGTATGGTGAGCTTTACTCAATACCGAGTTCTCGGAAGATATTGGAAAAAGTCAGTGATTCGTTAATAAAGCACGATGTCGATACGGGGACTATACCACCGGTACCTGAGATATACGACCCATGGGGAACACCGTTGGACTATAGGTATGTCCCCGGCGATAATTTTCCGGAGCTGCTATCGGCCGGGCCGGATAAAATCTTCGGCAATGCCGATGACATAAACAACAAATAATAATTGGTAAACAATGTGAATTATGAATAATGGGCAGATTGCCACAACAACCAAAGGTCGGCCTGCCCTGATAATGCTATGAATTATAAACCGCAAACTAAAACCGCGTTTACTCTGACAGAGATGGTGGTTGTTCTTGCAACCATGTCGCTGCTTGTCGCTTTTGGTTTGCCGGTTATGCGAATGATTCGTGAATCGTTCGAATCCAAGACCGGCGGCAAAAGCATGATAAGCGCAGCTCTGTCCACCGCCCGTGCTATCGCTGCGAAGGAACAGCATTATGCCGGAATAAGGTTTCAGCGGGATTCAGACGGCAACCAATATATGATTTTTATAATACACGACTTTGAAAAAACCGGCTTGAATCCCGGTTTTCGGGCGGTTGAAAATCTCAAACCAACAAAGCTGCCTGAGAGTATGGGTGTAATGGATTCAAGGGTCAGAATTAATCACGGTACAAACTGGACGGACGCTGAAGAAATCCTCGATGAACCGATAATTAATGCGGCCTATCTCGATGACACGAACCCGCAAAATTTAGGGCCGGACCAAAAGAACAGACATATTACAGATACGTCCAGCTTTTCGATTGTTTTTTCGCCGAATGGCAAGCAGGTAATGCGCGATGTCCGCGTAAGAAACAGAGATGGAATTTATCAGCCTGACAACGGACTGGCCAATAAAGAATCAAGGGACAGCATCTTTAATTCCCCTCAGAATATAACAACGTACGGGGTGGGTAAATTCATCCAGGATGATTATGCGGAGCTTGGTCTGGGTGCGGAATCGAGCCGAAACAGTTTTATTATATATGACAAAATACGTTTTGATAAATTAAACGCCATCGAAAGATTTAATTATTTAAGCCGTCTGGAACCGGTCTATATAAATCCATATACGGGAACTATAATCTCAACGGATTGATGAGCTTATGAGAAATACACGACAATATAGAGGTTTCTCTCTTATCGAAGTTTTGTTAGCTGTCGGCACGCTCGCTATTGGGATGATTTTCATAGGAGGCACATTTCTCACCGGTATTTATTTTGCAACTGTTTCCACAGAGCGAACTATCGCGGCGGTAGTAGCCGACGAAGCCTTTGCAAAAATCAGAGTGTACGGTGTTAATCTTACCGACCCGAATTTAGTGGTTGACCAACTGACACCTTTGGAAGCATTAAACACAATCGCTGCTGAAGAATTTGCATATCCGTCGATAACAAGCCTGGCCGAGAAACAATATTACTGGTCCGCGTTGTGCAGACAGGTTGGCTCCGATCCGACCAACCGGCTTGTGCAGGTAACGGTTTTTGTCAGCAGAAAAGTGGGCAATAGCACAATGTATCCGGGCGGTTCTCAAAGGCCTGCGCCTATTAAAGTGGACGTTTCAACTGTTGCCGGGGCAGGTAACGAAAATAAACTTACCATGAATGTCGCAGGCGAGGAAATATTTATAAAGGGCGGCAGTACCATTGCAGACAACCAGACGGGCCGGCTTTATCGAGTCTGGCAACGTGACCCGGATGCTCCCAATATAATCGTGCTCGACAGGCCCTGGTTGGAGGGGACGAGCAGTTCGGTGTGGGTAGTACCGCCACCAGTCGGCGGCGGCAGATATCCCTGTATAGCAATATATCAAAAGGTAATCAGATTTTGAAATGTGGATTACGCAGATTACAAGCGATTGACTGTTTCTGTGAACTATGAATTACAAAACCCGAAACAATAAAGCCTTTACTTTAATTGAGCTTCTCGTAGCTATCGGCATCCTTGCTATAGTTATGTCGTTTGTAAGCGTCATTTTCAAGGTCAGTATCGGGGCCCACCGCACCGCAATCGCAAACGCCGAAATTATGCAGAAGCTGAGGGCCATTACCGACCAGCTCAACACCGATTTCAAAGGTCTTAGAAAAGACGGGGAAATCTTTGTAGTCTGGGTGGCCAAGCCCCTGCTCCCCACTGATGATAAGGATAACGACCTTGACGGGTACGAGAGATTCGACCGGATAATGTTTTTTGCGGACGGTGATTTTCAATCTTATAAAGTTAATCCGGCGGTTCGCGGTAACGTTGCAAGAATCTGTTATATGATCGCAAAGAAAGGTAATGTCAGTGCCGAAGGTCAGGACAGGACCAAGCGGGTGCTGGCAAGAAACCTTCATATATTAACAGCCGACCCGAGCCTTGCCGATTTTCCCGACTTCGATAGTTTCAGTGATACACAATGGTACGAATGGAACAACCGGTATGAGTACGACAAGATATCTTTAGAGGCCTGGAAGAATATTTCGTGGCAGAACAAAAAGGATATGCTCACTGCTACAACTGATATTCAGGTCGACGACAGCAGTGTCAACATGGCAGTCAGGGGAGTAGAGGTTGACCCTACGGACGCAAATTCGATTCATATGCTCCTTTGTGAAGGCGTTGGAGAATTCAAGATTCAGGGGTGGTATGATGCCCGACAGCAATGGATACCAGAGGTTGACCCGGATGGTAACGGTGATTTGGCAGACACACATTTCTTCCTGAGCGACCCGAATGAGGCTCCCGGAGTGCTGTATCCGGCGACTAACGGAATTGTAAAAATAAATGACATTGATTACCCGAGAGATCAGATAGATGAAGCGCATTTTAACGCTATTCCTGGACTTGGACGGGCGTTGAAGTTCACTTTCACGCTATACGATTCCAGAGGTATTATCAAAAACGGAATGACTTTTACACACGTTGTCTATTTAGACAAGTAATTTGACAAGAATGAAAACGGTAAATAAGAAATTTCGCAAGTGCACTTTTTCCGCCGGTTCGGCTCTTATCCTGGCCGTGGTTCTGACCAGTCTTTTGGCTATCATAGGCGTGATGTTTGTTATGGTTACCCGTATTGACAAGATAGCAACCTCGGCAATATCAGACCGAAAAGAACTGGACTTTGCGGTTGAAACAGTCATCGCAAAGATATCACAGGAATTAGTTTTAGATGTCCCCGGCGAAGGAGCCGAATACAAGGACTATCCAGGCCCGGAGGACCCATGGCTGGCGAGTCTTGAGCCCCATCAATCTGGAAATGATTATTACTGGCGGCAGATAAGCGATGTTACAGGATATTTAGCAGGCTACAGCACCGACATACAGGCAGAGGTCGTAAGTGAGTATGGCGTAATAGCCGATTCCAATAACCTAACCGCTAATGCCGATGCAGATGCCGACGGCGATGGCGTTGGTGATTCAAAGTGGATTAAACTTGCCGATATGACCTCCGGCAAAGGCAAACCAATTTATGCCGCCATCAGAATCGTTGACCACGGAGCAATGTTAAACGTAAATACCGCTTATAAGTTTGACCGTAGCGATCCGAATGTAACACTATCCGACATTAACGGCTCAAGCCAAATGCAGATAAATCTTATGGCTTTAGCCGGACGGAATGCTGCGCCAGCGGACTCGGCAAAAGAGACAAATTTGCTCAACTCAAGAGCAAATAACGGCCTCAATGTTGATCCATTTGATTTGCTTAAGTATGAACAAAATGTTATCTGGAACTTTGGCTCTAAGGAACCAAATGATTTTTATACACCTTTTGATATATCTGATGAGCTTGAACTTCGGAACAGGTTTCTATTGAACCATACGGGTATAGATACACGACTTGAAGACTGGAGTGTTGAGTTTAGAAACAATACTCTGTCTACGCCTTTAATATCCGGAGGACGGCCGTTAGATATATGGTTCAAAAGGGCCTACGACGATGGCAATATTGACCCGAATTATGCGTATCGTCATATTGCCACAACCCACAATATGGACCAGATTATTAATCCGGCCGGTCCAACACTGAATAATGGGAAGATGATTAACGTCAATATGGCGGATGTC
>DAOUVA010000421.1 GCA_030667885.1 Phycisphaerae bacterium | reverse complement strand
GGCATTAATAATATGGAAGTGACCTGCCGGATAAATAAACCTCTGGAGAAACTCGCACGTCTGCGTAAAGAGCTTCCTGATTTTGCGGCGGGCACGGCGAGTCTTATTGACTGGCCCGAAATGCTCGATGTCTATAATAAGGCCAATCCACAGGACCCCTTGCCCTCGGTGCAGGAGGTTGTGGATGCGGGTGCGTCCTATCTTGTCTCGGCGGTCAATTTCAGCGATGCCAGCTATAAGAAATATGCCGGGCAGTTGCCTATCATACCGGGGTGCGGCAGTGCGACTGAAGTTGTCAGTCAGTTTTCCAAAGGCGCAAACCTTTGCAAGATATTCCCTGCCAAACAGCTCGGCGGGCCTGCCTTTGTCAAGGCCATCGATCCGGCTATTCATAAAACAATCAGCCTGGTGCCAACGGGCGGAACAAATCCGGGCAACATTCCCGAATATATCGACGCGGGTGTTCTGGTGCTTGGCGGCTCGTTCAGCATGATTGAAAAAGCAACAATGAATAAAATCATCGACGAGCAGGACTATGATCTTTTGGCTAAAGAGCTAACAATTATTAAACAATTGATAGACAGCCTGCGAGCGGAAAAATATCCCGATATCGATTTTTCCAAAGCCTCAATCGAACAAATAAGCCTCACAACAGGCAGAAATTTCAATATTGCTTAGAACCATAAATACATAACAAAATACGAGATGCAAAATACAATTCTTACTGCTTTTTGGCTGCGAATTTTATCAGCGGCCGTTGTCATTTTTTCAGCGGCAGCTTTGCGCGCAAACTCTGAAGTCTCTGACCCGGGACTAACGATTAACAGCAGAGATACCGGCTATCGCGGCATCTGGTATATGAATCAGCCGTCCGGCGACGAGTACGTCTATAAGTACAGCGGAGGATTGGGAACATACTGCGCCAAGCACAAACCGTTCGCCGTCTATTGCGATAAGGCCGGGAAAACTTTTTTCTGTTACGGCGGGACAACCACCGACAACAACCGAAAGCTCCTGCATATGGTCTCTTACTATGACCATAAGACTGGGATGGTGCCCCGCCCAACCATACTTCTGGATAAAAAGACCAGCGATGCCCACGATAATCCGGTTATATCCATAGATGACAATGGGCACATCTGGATATTCTCAACTTCACACGGCACAAGCAGGCCTTCGTATATCCACAAAAGCAGAAGGCCGTACGATATCAGCAACTTTGAGTTGATAAGCGCTACAAAGATAGAAAACGGCAAAGAAATTCCAATGAGAAATTTTTCATATATGCAGCCCTGGCACGTCAAAGGAAAAGGCTTCATCTGTTTCTTCACCCGCTACAATTATCCCGTTGACCGTACTATCTGCTTTATGACAAGCGCCGACGGTATAGAATGGTCGAAGTGGGGCCGGATCGCCGCGATAGATAAAGGTCACTATCAAATAAGCACCGCAAATAACGACAAAGCCGGGACCGCGTTTAATTTTCACCCCGAGGGAAAAGGTCTTAACTGGCGGACGAATTTATACTATATCCAAACGACCGATTTCGGCAAAACCTGGCAAAGTGCCGACGGACAAAAATTGACTCTACCTTTGAGAGATATTATGAATCCTGCACTCATCGGCGATTACCAGGCTCAGGGTCTTAACGTATATCTAAAGGACATTCGGCTGGATAAAAAGGGAATGCCCATTATTTTGTTTATTACAAGTAAAGGGTACGAGTCCGGGCCGAAAAATAATCCACGCACATGGACAACCGCTCGCTGGACGGGCAGGAAATGGCAGATAAGAGAAGCTTGTGTCTCGGATAACAATTACGATATGGGCTCGCTCTATATCGAGGCCGACGGGACGTGGCGAATAATTGGGCCAACGCAGACCGGCCCGCAGCCGTATAATCCGGGCGGTGAAATTGCTATGTGGGTAAGCAAAAACCAGGGAAACTCATGGCACAAAACCAAACAGCTTACGAAAGACAGCCCGTACAATCATACTTATGCGCGGCATCCGGTAGATGCTCATCCTGATTTTTACGCCCTCTGGGCGGATGGTCACGGCAGGATGCCCTCGCAGTCGTCTCTTTACTTTTGCGATAGAGAAGGTAATACCCGCCTGCTGCCGCGTGAGATGACTGAAGATTTTATGAAACCGAAATTGCTGGAGAATATCTCGAACAAGTAATTTGAATTATCAAACGACCATTGCACTGATCGGAGAAAGAAAATATGGAAACAAGGCAAATAGCAAATCAGACGATAACCTTTCATCGTTATAATACAGTAATCGTAGGAGCAGGTGCGGCGGCAATGAACTGCGCGGTGCACCTGTGTGATTTTATGACCCAAAAGGGCATTGCCAATCCGAAGGAAAGATTAGCCGTAGTAACCGCAGGCATTGGGCTGGGTGCATCGCGGATGAGCGGCTCGGACAAGCAGACCTATTATAAGATTGGCACAAGTCCGGATATCGCCGACAGCGCCGAAGAGTTCGCAAAGAGCCTGACGGCGGCCGGATGCTGTCACGGCGATTCGGCGCTTATCGAAGCAATCGGCTCGCTTCGTGAATTCTACCATTTAGTCCAGGCGGGCGTTCCATTTCCAACAGATTCGGTGGGCACCTTCATCGGCTATAAGACAGACCATGACCCTTACGAACGAGCCACATCAGCGGGGCCAAAAACGAGCAGGTTCATGAGCCAGTGTCTGCAGAAACAACTCGAACGGTACGGTGTTGAAATTTATGACAGGCAGGAACTCGCACACTTGCTGACAACCGGTTCCGGCGAATCGAAGCGAATTACAGGCATTGTAACTGTTGATAAGAAAAACGTCGATGAATCAAATTACGCCATAAATGTTTACCTCGGTGCGAATATAATTCTCGCCGCCGGGGGCCCGGGCGAGATGTTCAAAACCACCGTCTATCCGAAAGGCCAGCTCGGTATCCACGGACTCGCATTCAAGGCGGGCCTTATCGGGGCAAACCTGACCGAGTCGCAGTTCGGCCTGGCGAGTATCAAGTTCCGCTGGAACGTTTCCGGCACATACATGCAGGCGTTACCACGGATTTTCAGCACCGACGCAGATGGTAAAGACGAGAAAGAATTTCTGACGGGCTTTTTTCCGTCGATGAGCAAGATGGCAACGGATATTTTTCTCAAGGGTTATCAGTGGCCCTTCGACCCGCAGCGGATAGAAAACCTGCAATCATCTCTGGTTGACATCATAGTATTCAACGAAACACAAAAGGGCAGGCGGGTCTATATGGACTTTCTGCGAAACCCTGTCGGCAATGATTCTATGGATGAGTTCGATATCGATGAGCTTGAGCCGGAAGCCAAAGAGTATCTGCAGAAAGCCGGCGCATTGCAGAAAATACCTATCGAACGATTAGCACATATGAACACCCCAGCTATCGAGATATATAAGGAGAACGGCATCGATTTATATACTGAGCCGCTCGAAATCGCGGTCTGCGCCCAGCACAACAACGGCGGTTTTGCCGTGAACAAATGGTGGCAGTCCAACATACCACAGACCTTTATAATAGGCGAGATGGCAGGTACTCACGGTGTCAAACGTCCGGGCGGCTCGGCCCTTAATGCCGGCCAGACCGGCGGGCTGCGGTCGGCCGAATATGCCGTAAATGTCTATGGCTGTGAGCTGCCGGATTATTCGGACAAGCAGACTGAGATTGACAGTCAGTTAAGTGACATTGTCGCAGGCCTTGAGAAATATAAAAACTCTACCGGCCTTAATCCCGAAGAAGTTCTGGAAGAAATCCGAAGCCGTATGACCGCATCAGGGGGGCATATCAGAGAATTGAACGATTCCCAAAAAGCCCTGAAAGAAGCGGTCGGGCTTTACAAAAACATACAACAAAACGGTTTCAATTCAAAAGGCGCCAAAGGTATTATCAAGGCAATACAGGCCGAACATCTGGCCCTGGCAAGCCTCGGGTATCTCAAGGGGGTTGTGGAATTATTAAAGCAAGGCAGCGGCTCGCGAGGCTCGCATCTTGTTCTGGCCGCCGATGGTATTGAAATACATCCCGATGTCATTGATAAGGCGACTAATAATCCTTTGAAGTTCAAACCTGAGAACCAGTCGTTGAGAAATTCCATCCTGCATATTGAATACGACAAGAATTCGCCCGACTTGTTCGGCAGCAGTACAATCGAATTGAGGCCGGCACCTGCGGAAAGAAAGGCTTTCGAGCCGGCATGGATGGATTACAGAGAGGGACATATATATAGTTAAAAAAAATCTAAAAGGAGATTCTCTATGGCAATAATCGATTTAAGGCAGAAGTCGCAGTGCAAATACGACATACTCTCACTGGGTGAAATAATGATTCGATTAGACCCGGGCGAAGAAAGGATTCATACGACCCGG
>DAOUVA010000396.1 GCA_030667885.1 Phycisphaerae bacterium | reverse complement strand
TGAAGAAGCTCGTCTTAAAGCTGTGTGCCGGATGATAAATCCGGAATTGGTGGGTAGTGGAGTAAAGCAGCGCATGGCATTTACTGTTAGCGAAAGGCTGAAAGGTCTAAAAGGAGAAATACTTTCAGAAAGGCCGGAGCAGACTCTGCGAAAACTGGCTGTTGTGCTGAGTGGTCTGGAACAAAATCTGAGAGACCAGATGCTCGATGAGATTAGCAAGCATGATGAGGAAACCTCCACAATGGTAAGGCGTTTGATGATAACATGGGACGATATTCCGTCAATAGCGGACAGGTCTATGCAGGAGGCACTGCGAAGTGTAGAGTCGGGCAAATTGGCGGTGGCGCTTTATGGTGCAAATGAGGCTGTTGTTGAAAAAATACGCTCAAATATATCTGAACGAGCAGTGGCTTCACTCGATGAAGAAGTTTCGCTAATGCAGGATCCTCTTGAAAAAGAAGTTCTTGAAGCCAGAGAAGAAGTTGTCGGCCCACTGAGGGATGCAAATGAGCAGGGCACACTAAGGGTGAAAGGGCGATAGCAGGATGACACAGACACTTACAATCCGTCTTGAAAAGCCGATTACTTCGGCTAAATTCATGGATGAATCTGCCGGAGGTATTGGTGGTAAAGTGCCCGGTCTCGGCCAGGCTAATTCGGCGGCGAATTCTGTTCAAATTTCAGCACAGGATTCAGAGGTTCAGAAAAATATATTCCTACAGACTTGCCAGGCAATTAATGGTGTCGTTACAAAACTCAATCAATTTTACGAAAAAATGTTTGCTGAGCAAAAAGAAGAAATTGCCAAGCTTTCGGTGGAAATCGCCAGAAAGATTTTGATGCAAAAAGTGGAAGATGGAGATTATGAAATACAATCTATTGTTAAAGAGGCACTAAGCAAAGCTCCAACGCGACAGGATATAGTAGTGCATTTGAATCCTGAAGACCTTGCGGAATGCCAGAAGGCGCTACAAAATGAGCCGGATGGCACTTTAACAGATGTTAAGTTAGTTTCCGATTCGAATATAGGACGGGCAGAATGCCTGCTTGAGAGCCCCAAGGGGACAGTAGAATCATTGATTAACGAACATCTGGACAGAATTGGCAAAGCACTTAAGAAGGCGGAATAAGTTATGGTCACGAGTGAGGTTAGTAAAGGTTTGATTAATTTTGATAAGTTTCATTCAGCACTTCGCGATGTAAATTTGTTGGATTGTCATGGTTTTGTGGTCCGGGTCTCCGGTCTGACAGTTGAATCTACCGGTCCGGCCATAGGTTTAGGGGAGCTATGTGGCATCCAGATTCGTAGTGGGCGGCGTGTGTTGGCTGAAGTGGTAGGTTTTCATGATGGCCATCTTATTCTGCTTCCGCTGGAGCATATAAATGGTATATCGCCGGGCGATACAGTAACCGCTCGTACTACTGTCCGGCATATCGCCTTAAGCGAAGCTGTCCTGGGTAGAGTAGTAAACGGGCTGGGAGAGCCTATAGATAATAAAGGACCGTTGGCAGGGACGGATAAGAAAGCATTAGATGCAAATAGTCCATCACCTTTGAGCCGGGGGAAAATTACCAGTCCTTTGGTGCTGGGCATAAGATCGATAGATGGCGTATTAACCTGTGGGAAGGGTCAGCGCGTGGGTATTTTCTCTGGCAGCGGAGTAGGAAAGAGCGTTTTACTTGGTGATATTGCCAATTCGAGTGAAGCAAATGTTAATGTTGTGGCGCTGATAGGCGAGCGTGGACGAGAGGTTCGGGAATTTCTCGAAGGAGACCTCGGTGCTGAGGGTTTATCACGTAGCGTAGTTGTCGTCGCTACCTCAGATTCTCCTCCTATTCAGCGTGTAAAGGCGGCGTTTGTAGCTGCTACGATTGCCGAATATTTCAGGGACAAGGGTAAAGATGTTTTGTTTATGATGGATTCACTTACTCGTTTCGCACAGGCCCAGAGAGAAATAGGCCTTGCTGCTGGTGAGCCTCCGGCGACCAAGGGGTACTGTCCAAGCGTTTTTTCGCTAATGCCGCGACTTATCGAACGTTTGGGTTGTGCCGAAACCGGCAGTATCACAGGTATTTTGACTGTTTTGGTTGAGAACGATGATTTAACCGACCCCGTGGCTGATAGTGCCAGAAGTCTGCTTGACGGGCATATAGTTCTGTCGAGAAAATTGGCTGAGAGGGGGCATTATCCAGCTGTGGATATTTTACAGAGTGTCAGTCGATTGATGCCTGTAGTGGTCAGCAAAGAGCACCTGCTTGCTGTGCAGAAACTCAAAGAAATATACGCTATTTATATTGATGCTGAAGATTTAATCAATATTGGAGCTTTTTCGTCCGGCAGTAATCGACGTATTGATGGAGCTATAGCTTTGATTGACAGGATAAACAGCTTCCTTATTCAGTCTATTCGAGAGAGGACCGATTTTAATGAAACTGTAAGGCAGTTGACTGCCATTACCCAGTATTGGAATGAGCTGTTGGGTGTCCAGAGCCGGTAAAATGTGTTCTGAATACTTGTCAGATATTGAGATAAAGAAAAATTGAAAAATAAATGAAACGGTTTGTATGGCGACTACAGCGTGTCCTTGATATAAGGGCAAAGGAAGAACAAAAAGCCAGAGCAGAATTGCTTAAGCTGACGGAAAAATTAGCAGAGACACAGAGCGAACTGCTGACATGGCGGAAGATGTTAGAGGAGATAATTAATGGCTTGGCCGTGGGAAATCCTAAAAAAAGATTGGGCAGGCAGGAATTTTTTCTGAGATATTCGGCGGCAAGTGATGAGCAGATTAAGAAGCTCGAAAATAGGGTGAAGGAGCTGGAGTCAAAACAAAGAGAGAAAATTGCTGAAGTATTAAAACTAAGAAGGTTCAAAGAAGGCCTTGAAAAGTTACGAGTCGAAGCAAAGATACAATTTATACAGGAACAAGAGAAACTGGATCAACAACAATTGGATGAGGGAGCTACAGTTTTGTTTGTTCGAAAAACAAAGAGTTAGGAGAAAAACCAGTGAGCAAGAAACTGATAATTATAACAGCTTCAGCAGGACTGGTGAGTTTTGCCGGAGCATTTGCCCTGGGGTGGTTTACCGTCCCATCTCGGTCGGGGGCGGGGGCTCCCGGTGAAACGATTCAGCCGGAGGTTGTGAGCGTGGGTGCTGTTCCGGAGATACCTCGTCCTGCAGCTGGTATGACAGGCGTCATAGGAGCTGCTTCCGACAGTGACAGAAAAGGTATGACAGAAAAGCAGTTAAGGAATCTTGTCTTTGAGGTTCGGGAAAAAGTGAATGAGTATGATGATAAGCTGCAGAATCTTACTGTTCGGGAACAGAGATTGCAGAGGACTCAGGATACGTTAAAAGAGGATATTCAAAACCTTGATAATCTGCGCATCGAGCTTGCTACAATTGTTGCCGATATTAAGAGCGAACGCGATAAGCTGCTCAAAACCAGGCTTGAAGTTGCCCAGAGCGAGAAGGGTAACCTTGTATTGATAGCAGCTACTTATGACAAGATGGATGCGTCCAGTGCAAGCAAGATATTGGTTAGTATGTGTACGAGCCAGACGCAGCCTGGCAAGATTGATAGCCAGAGCATGGGTTTTGATGAAGCCGTGAAAATTCTGTACTATATGACCGAAAGGACCACAGCCAAACTGCTGGCCGAGCTAACCACTGTAGAGCCAAGGCTGGCAGCATTTTTAACCCAGAGATTAAAACAGATAGTTGAAGGAAAGTAGTCTAATGGATATTGCAACGATAATAGGAGTGCTTCTTGGTTTTGTTGTCGTCATAGGTGCAATTGTGGTCGGGGGTGGTTGGCAGTCATTTGTCCATGTTCCCTCAATGTGCCTCACTCTGGGAGGCATGCTGTGCGCTACTCTCATACATTTTTCACTGCCGCAGTTTTTGGGAATATTTTCGGTAATCAAGAAGACAATCATTTCTAAGATACCGTCACAATCAGAGATGATTCAAAAAATGGTGAACTTCGCCGCCATCAACAGACGTGACGGAGCGCTGGCTTTGGAGCAGGAGATTCCCAACTTAGACAATTCATTTTTCATCAAGGGCCTGCAGATGCTTGTAGATGGACGGGATTCCGAACAAATTCGGGACTTTATGTCTGTAGAGGTTCAGTATCTTCAAGAGCGCCATTCAACAGGTAAGAAGATTTTGGAGTTTATGGGGGCGGCCGCACCTGCTTTTGGGATGATAGGCACACTTATCGGTTTGGTGCAGATGCTCAGGGGCTTAGATTCACCTGATGCAATTGGTGGAGGAATGGCGGTAGCTTTGCTGACTACTTTTTATGGTGCATTAGCCGCCAATTTGATTTTTATCCCGTTGGCCGGTAAATTGGGGATTTATTCAAAAGCGGAAACGACCACAATAGAGATGATTATAGAAGGTATCTGCTCTATTGCACAAGGTGATAATCCGACAGTTGTTCGAGAAAAACTGCAGTCATTTATGTCACAGGGCAGACGGGAAGAAGTAAAGGCTACTGTATAATGGCACGTGTTGGCAAGCAAGTAGAAGAAGATGAGGCTCCAGGCGCACCGGAATGGATGGTAACTTTCAGTGATTGTATGACGCTGCTGTTGACATTCTTTGTGCTTCTTTTAAGTTTCTCATCTTTTGATGAGAAGGTTTTTCGGAAGTTAAGAGTGATATTTGCGGATGCTCTGCCCGGGGTTAGCCAGTCGGAGGAAGTAAATCGAGATGCGGTCCTGCCCACGGAGCAAATTGAAATGACACCTGAGCTTTGCGAAG
>DAOUVA010000409.1 GCA_030667885.1 Phycisphaerae bacterium | reverse complement strand
CGGTATCCTCGGGTTCCTTCATTGCCTGAAGCAGCCAGGTCTTTTTAAATTGCGGATTCGTGGAACATACACGATCGAAGATGACAAAAATACTTGGCCTAAGAAACACAATCTGACGTGTGAAATACTCAAGCTTGTTTTCTGAATAAGCTCGGGTGCAATCTCCGGCCACGTACAGATACTCTCCCCTGTCTTCGAAAGCCAGAATATCTGCAATATCATACAGCGTGCGTCCTTTTAGCCATTGCTCCGGGTCTGTTACCGCCCCGTTATGATGAGGCCAAGAATGGGATTGTCCTCCGTCGTTACCGGTAACGTTGCCGGCGCGAATATTCGGCCAGGTCTCCGATGGGTCATGGACAAGTATCGTATTATGAGCAATGCTCCGCAGGTGATAGTTGACATCGTGACTTGACCCGAAAGAATCATAATGGCCGCCGTCGCCTGCAAGCTCCTCATACTTGTAAATAAGAAAATGTCCCACATCCAGATGCTGGTGAGCGGTGAAGCGGTCCCCGCACTTAAAGAAGAAATAAGTAGCATCTTCATCCCACGAGCTTCGGGCATAGACATAGCCGGGACCCTGGCTTATATGAGATAGCTTGAAAGCATTGATATCGCCTTTCTCGATAGAAGTGTCCCGCCAGAGAAAATCCTTATATGCATATACACCTACGCTCGACCTAGGCGTAGTCTCGTTGAAAGCGTGCACAGTCTGGTGGTTTGGGTCATCATAAAAATAATTTACCAGGATGCGTCTTGCCGATAGTGTTTTGTCCCGGTCTCCTCCGAAAGTACGGCCGCCTCCATCGCCCATTGGAACTGACCTGCGGGAATTGTATGTCTTGATGCCGGGAAAGGTTTCAAACATGCCTGCAATTGCCCGGTTATTGAAAAACTTCGGGGCAGCCGCATAATAGTCAACTCCTTCACAATGGCGGGCAGCTTCACAGAAGAACAGCCATTCATACAACCAGTAGTGTATATAATATCCCTCAGCCCATCCGCCTCCGTCACCGGCCAGTTCGAGAGCCGGTGCTGCACGGTTAAGCCAATCTTGTTCAAGGGTTTGAAGGATTGATTGGGCTCTTTCGTTTTCATAATACGCTGCATAGCAGGCCAGTCCTATTCCCCAGTGTTTGTATCCATACCAGCCGTTATGGAATACGTGAGTTTCCGAGCGTACATTCGCATCAACTGTTCTGTTCATGTATTCATGGAAACCTGCTCGTTGGTCCTTGCTCCAGTATTGGTAACACAAATCGTAAACTATTGCACAGCGGGCAAGGTCGTGAGCAAAGGTGACATGTCCGCTTCGTATGGGACCATTGATGTACGTCATTGCCTTCTGCACGGCGAGTTTGCCAAGCTGCTCATCAGCTTCTACCGCACAGACAATAGCCATCGATATCATTTTCGCATGGTCGTCGGCATTTGTTTGACGTGCCACCTGCACAACTCGCTGATAAGCCTCGGGGCGTTCGGCGGCCAATCCCTGCAACCGCTCAAGAGAACCCAAAAGCCGGGGATGTTCATAGGGAACGGCGTGTTTTATGGTTTGGCCGGATGCAGATGGAATTAAAAAAAACAAGCAGAGAAGGGTTATCTCTATAAATATCCAGATGGGTAAGTTTAATGGTATCGCCAGTCTCCTCACAGATTAATCTCCAATAACAGACTTTAGTTTTCCAAATGACATTATTCTTAGATTATGCAGCAAGCTTATACTTTTATATTAAGCGTATCAATTCTGCTATGAAGTAATATGAACTATATAATAATGGGCTGGAACAGTGGAAATCCACAAAAAAAGCGGATTTAGAAAAAAAGCCCCTGCTTTTTGGAGGAGAATATCAAAGCAGGAGCTTAGGCGATAGTGTATATTCGGTACACTATACTCACAACTTCCATCCATGGAATATGAACTTAGTAAAGATTTCATAGTTATGTGCCTGCATTGATACTAAATGTAACGATTATTTTCTGAGATTTTTCTATAGATTTACCTAACTTTCGGTGATTATTGAGGTTGTATCACCTGCTCGCGTTTTATTTTGTAGAGGTTATTTTTCCATCGAAGATTTTCCGGCCCAAAGGCATGAAAAACGCGTATGCGACGAGAATTCTTCAGGTCTTTCTCGTCCTTTGCCTGAAGTGTAAACAAAGCACCATTGCCGTACGCTTCTGTGTTCCAGCGACGTGCATGAAAAGCTGCAAAACGCGGCCCTTCTATTACGAATCCCCATGGCGGCAGGACTACATCTCCTCCCAACTCCGATGTAATCCGGGCTTCTGCTGCTGAGAAATTAACGATGATTCTTGTCGCATTTTTCCCTTGTCCGTAAGTTGCCTGCCGGAGTGTTTGGTCTTTGTTTAGAAATACCAATTGTCTCAGGACATCGTGGGCTGTAACACTGTGCAGCGGCCCCAAAACTTCATGGGTATTTTTCAAAAATACATCCATGGGATGCATATTTTCAGCCCAGCCGTTATCACTGCGGGTATAACAGGAGATATCCGACTTACTGTTTTCATTTGTTTTGCTCTGGTCGGATTGCCAGTAGAGATGGTCTTGGAAAGAGTGATAATGCAGCGGGCGGGCGCATAAAACATGGTGCGCGACATATTCGGCGGCTTTATCTGCCTGGTAACCGTACTTACCGTAGCATATCTGGCAATCGTGATAGACCATCTCGAAGAATGGAATTACGATAGCCCCGATGTCCTCTGGTTTAAGGTTGTGATAGTACTTTCCACTGACGGCCACGAGACCCTCGAAGAAATCACTGTGCGGCAGTGCCCACTCGCGACCGCACTCACTGCCGAAAATTCCAAATACTTCCCGGCCGTAATCACTCAGGCGAATCTTCCATGCGATGTCGCTGTTTCTCTCGACAGGATGATTGGGATCAAAGCATTCACGAGGTCCAACCGCGTAGGTCGTATCGATAAAGTAACTCCATGGTGAGAATAGCTCATGAATGGCGGGCAGATTCTGCGGCCGTTTGGCAAGTTCCAATTGCTTGGGTGCGCAGACCATGTACGCTCGTCCGCCTAACCACCTTCCGCCTGTGACAAGCGAGCCGTCTCGACGTTTTTCAATGAATGCCGGGTCCCAGCTCTTTGCATCCCGATACATATCCTGGACATTGTCATGTAAGCATCCGACATAACCCAATGCCTGGATTCGCTTGATTGCGTCCGTCAGTGCTTCATTACCGCCGCACTCAGGATTAGCCGGCAGGTTGTCGGGATGCCGGCAGTCATAGCCGCCTTCCATCCAGCCGCCAACCATAAACAGGCAGCGTTCGATATCAAGGTCATTACGAAGATGTTCGGCGATTTTTGCAGCCTCATCGAAAGTCCAGCGAATTTTGACGGATTCTTCCTCGGTGCTCTCCTCGTTCATACGCCGTGCAAGACAGGTCCACAGCTTGGCGTTAGAAGCTCCGATCATCAGTTCGACGTGCTTGTCGCGGCGAATCTTTTCTTTAAGTGTTATCGCCAGGCCCTTCTTTTCGGCATAACGCCTGTAGCCGGCAGCTATCGTATTCCAGTTGCCTTTACCTAACGGCGTAAGACGTACCGACTTTGCGCTGCGGCGTAATTCAAACGTTGTTGTTAATCTTTGGTTGTATGGTTTATCTGTGGGGCTGGTGCTCTGAAGTTCCGGGAAAACGTAAGCATCGTCCCAGGTTGCAATCAGCGCAGAGCCGCTCTTTATAAAGCCGAGCATATTCATATGACAGCCTTCATAATCGGATGTGCCGAATACTCGCTTAAATGTTTTTCCGCTGTTGGCCGAAATCAGTAATCCCTCACGGCATGGTACGATAGCATAGCCGCTCTCAATATCCGTAATAGCCAGGGCATCCTCAAGCACACGGACATTTCTGTGTGCCTTGCCATCATAATGAAGCTCTAATGCTTTTCCTTCATCAACCAGAGCGAAGATAACAGCCGTTCCGTTTTTCTTGTTGCGCAGATGTATGGAATTTTTGTTCGTGCTGTCAACTCTCTCAAAGTCGCCGTCGAGCCACGTTGCAGTTCCGGGTCCGGCCGTCCCTTTGGAAGGCCATAGGATTCGCGAGCGTTTATCCAACAAGGTCCATCGCCCTGTAACATCATTAATCTCGGCCTTCAACCAGCGGCTTTCTAATGTTACCGTATTTGCATGGCTGATTGTGGATATCAGCAGGACCAATAAACAGATTAAAACCAGCTTACGCATAATCAGGCTCCTTTCGAAATAAGATTTGATAACTTGCGTATCCCATGTGCTTTTACACAAAATATGCCGACGCTCCTGTTTCAATACAATAGCAGATTTAACTGATAAATAAAAGCCTCTCGGGTATATTATACAGTTTTTCTCAGCGGCTTAAATATCTTGAATATTGATTTATGCAGTGTATTGTTGCTCAGAATGTGACTCGAAAGTATAATTATTAACGGTTATTATAAATACTGCGAGTGCGTATATAAAGGAGTTTGAAGTATGAACCAAAAAATAACACGCAGGAAGTTCCTAAGCCGTTCAGCGATTGGAGTCCTCGGTGCGGCGGGTATTCCTGTGTCGATGACTTCATCATGTGCTATTTCCGGCAATCCCGGCAAACGCCCCAATATTGTTATGTATATCTCTGACGATCAGGGGATCGAT
>DAOUVA010000315.1 GCA_030667885.1 Phycisphaerae bacterium | reverse complement strand
CTGGAGCCTGAGGGTTTTGTAGTTGTATCGGCGGACGATTTGGTAGAGCCGATTATCGCTTTTGCGGATGAGGGGATTTTTGAGCCGTCTGCCGAGAATCCGTTAGGTGCTTTGGTAACGCGCGACGTTAATGGGCGAGTTGCGGCGGTCCGCAATACCATCGGGCTGAAGATGGGAAATCCCGCCGGTCCTCAATTCAAGTGGAGGCACTTTATCGATTTTGCGGAGAATTCCGAAAATGGATTTTCTTTAATGGGAGTCAATTCGATTTCGGATGTTCGCGTCGAGCCTTTGGTGAAAAGTAAATGGGGCCAGACTACTACGTGCGGCAAGATTAGCTTCAACTATTATACTCCCGACAACTATCCATGCGGGTGTACTGCGACGGCCATGGCACAGCTTATGCGGTATCATGAGTATCCGAACGGCAGGGCGAGTGTAGGCATTAAGCAGTTTGAGATTAAGGTCGATGATATTTCGCAGTATGCATATACCCGCGGCGGTGACGGTGACGGCGGGCCGTATCAATGGTTGCTGATGGAGCTTGAGCCCTACTGCGATACGACGCCGGAGCAGCGAGAGGCCATTGGTGCGCTTTGCTATGATGCGAGTGTGGCGGCGAAGACGAAATATACGGACGGCGCTTCGAGTTCCAACCTGAGAGACGCCAGGAGTGCGCTGCTGGGTACTTTTATGTACAGCAATGCCGTGCGTGCATTGGCGGGCGATGGCACAATCAGCCGCGAGGCACTGAATGATATGGTCAACACCAACCTCGATGCGGGTTATCCTGTAATATTCGGCATCATTAAGGATGATTCCGAGGCAGGACATGCCGTTGTTGCAGACGGATACGGTTACGATTTCTCGACGCTTTATCACCATATTAATATGGGCTGGAACGGCAGTGATGATGTGTGGTATAACCTGCCGGAGATCGATTACTCTGCGCCGGACTACTTTAACGTTATTCACGGATGCATCTATAATATTTACACCTACGGCTCAGGCGAGATAATCAGCGGGCGGATAACAGATTTGTCCCGGGAGCCTGTTAGCGGTGCTACTGTAATAGCACGAGGCTGGGGTGGGCCCTATACCGCGGTGACGAATGAGAACGGCATCTATGCACTTGTGAAGGTCAACGCACTTTCGACGTACACTCTCAGCGTGATAAAACCCGGGTACGGTTTTACAGAAAGGGAGGTGACAACGGGCAGGTCAGGGGACATTCAGAATATATCGGGGAACAAGTGGGGCGTTGATTTTGTGGTAGGCGATGCAGCCGCTGGTTATACTTCCGACAATTCGAAGGAAGATTTTGAGACGGCGGATTTCACCAAGTTTGCATGGGTAAATTCAGGTGATGGTAACTGGGACATTACATTTCTGGAGCGGTATGCCGGGACTTTCGGCGCCGAGACCGGAAATATTAACGATAACGAGAGCATGACTCTTAGGGTTAGTGTTGAATGTACATCGGGAGATATTACGTTCTATCGTAAAGTCTCTTCCGAGCCGTCCTGTGATTATTTGAAATTCTACATCAATGGCGTTGAAAAGGTCAAATGGTCGGGCATGGAGGACTGGGATGCTGTAACCTTTCCGGTGGCAGCGGGCACGAGGACTTTTGAGTGGACATATTCTAAGGACGGCTCCATATCCAGAGGCTCCGATACGGCCTGGATTGACGAAATTGTATTTCCATTAGATTACAGCAGGCTCTGCGATTTTGACGGTAACGATAATGTAGATTTTATTGACTTTGCTTTTCTTGCAAGCCGGTGGCTGGGGCACGGTACACCTGATCCGGCAGACATCAATGGTGACGGCGGGGTGGATTTCGAGGACCTGGGAATATTCGCTGAAAACTGGCTTGCGGATTGAGCGGGCGGTAAGGTAAAAAGACGGGAGACAAACAATATGAAAAGAAGAGCTTTTCTTAGAACTATCGGGCTGGCAGCAGCAGCGACATTATCTGGGGATTTACGGGCATACGGGACGAGACGGCCTAACATTTTGTTGATCATGACGGATCAGCAATTTGCCGAAGCTTTGAGCTGCACGATGGGTTCAGAATATATCAAGACGCCGAATATTGACAGCATTGCGGCCAAGGGAATGCTTTTTACGAAGGCATATTGCGCGAATCCGTTGTGTGTTCCGAACCGAACGAGTATATTTACAGGCCGTTATCCGCATGAGCACGGTAAGCAAATCAATTCGACAAAAGCAATTGATGTAAAGGAATTTCCGAATATAGGGATGGTGCTTCGCAAAGCAGGTTATTCAACAGGTTATTTCGGCAAGTGGCATCTGCCTTATCCTTTTAAGAAAGCAACCGCCGAAGAAAGCGGTTACGATGAGACATTTGATGCCAAGGACTTTCAGATCGCGGCGCCGGCGATTGAGTTTATTAGGAAGAATAAAAGTAAGCCGTTCTTTGTTGTTTTCTCATTGATGAATCCGCACAATATCTGTCAGTACGGCAGGAGCCAGCCTTTGCCTGATGGTGACATAGGAGAAGTTCCGGCGGCAAAGAATTGTCCTCCTGCCCCGGCGAATCTTGAAAAGGCGAACAATCAATCAGACGCACTGGAAGCCATCTGGCAGGCGAGGCTTAGAGCAAGATATAAAAAAACGGACAAAAGAATGTTTGCTCCCCTTGAACTATGGGGCGCAGATGACTGGCGGAAGTATCGCTGGGCATATTATCGAATGGTGGAACTTGCGGACAAAGAAATCGGCAGGGTATTGTCAACACTTCGCAAGGAGGGTCTGGAAGAGAACACTGCAATTATCTTTACTTCAGATCACGGTGACGGGATTGGTTCTCATCGGTGGTCGCAGAAGAATATGTTCTATGACGAATGTTCGAGGATTCCGTTTATCATCAGCCAGCCGGGTAGAACGAAAGTCGGAACGAGCGATTTTCTGGTAAATAACGGTCTCGATATAATGCCGACGATTTGTGATTACGCCGGGGCAAAGGTGCCTGCGAAATGTAAAGGAGTCAGCTTGCGAGGAATCGCCGAGGGTAATAAGCAACAAAAGAAGCGAAAATATGTTGCGTGCTCAACTTGTTTTGTTCAGGACCTTAGACAGGATGGCGAGCCGATCAATATTGAGGGAAGAATGATACGGACAAAGGATTTTAAGTATTATATCTTCGATCATGGTAAACGGCCTGAGATGCTTATCGATATGAAAAACGATCCGGGCGAGATGGAAAACCAGGCGGGCAATCCTGATTATAAAAAGGTCCTGGCCGAACATCGCGAGATATTTGCGAAATACAAAAAAGAAACCGGTGATGATTTTCTATCGTAAAAAACAAAAAAAAGGCGCAAGCCTGATTAAATCAATGCCCGCGCCCTTTTAAGTTTTTAAGATTATTTCTTTGGCTACTGTTCGAGAGTTGACAGGAATATATCGATAAAGCGGTGTACATCATTCTTATCCACATTCCCGTCGCCTGTAAGGTCGGCGCCGTCGCACAGACCGCAGTCAGTCTGGGGCCAGGAAGTAATCAACAGAGCCAAATCCGCAAGGTCTATAATGTCGTTGCCGTCCAAATCACCTGCTTTTGTTTTTGTTTTGGTTTCCGATTTGCCCCTGTACAAGCGGACTTTTCCATCGCCGGAGCCAATCAGCACGTCGGGATAATTATCTATTGGGCCGAAGTTGCCGTCTCCGGTCCAGTAGCATACGAACGGTCTGGATCGCGGCATACCCATAAGGTTGATCGCAACGCCATTGGATTCTACAAGAGAGTAACCCGAGAAGCCCGGCTTGTCGTCGGTTCCGACGTTTTTGTAGAACAGAAGCTGGCCTTCGGTGTTGCCGGTCAGCAGGTCTTTTTTGCCGTCGCCGTCCAGATCGAGAATTACCGGGCTGGAACGATTGCTCGGGACGACCAGGTCCCAGCCGTCTTCCGGTACGGAGTTTCCGGAGAGGCTTGAAAAGTTAAAACTGGGCGGAATCCCGCCGCTGCAGCCGCAATTCAGATATATGTGTATCTGGCCGTCAAAGGCGCCGACTACCAGGTCTGTCTTGCTGTCATTGTCCCAGTCGATAAGCGTTGGTGTCGCTCTGGATCCGACGTCAAGATTTTCATCGTCGAGACCGGCCTTTATTGTCTGGCCGGCGTCAAAGACCGGTTCGCTGTCAGTGCCGTTGTTCAGGAAGATTTTGACGGTTCCGTCCGCCTGGCCCACAAGTAGGTCTTTACGCATGTCGGCATCCCAGTAAACGACCCTTGGGAAGCAGCCCATGCAGCCGGACGCCGGACAAGTCAAATCAGAGCCCTCGGACTGGGCGTAGAAGTAATCCGCGAATGCCGGGGCGGATTCGGTTCCTACGTTAAGGTAAACGCGGACTTTGGCATCTCCGAAGCCGCTGCCTTGACCGACGACAAGGTCCTGCAGATTGTCGTTGTTCCAGTCCACAAAAGACGGCACGGAGTAGCCGGGCACCTGGATATCGGCGCCATTGGCCTGGATGATTTCTTCGGGCCCGAGATTCAGCACCTGGGGAGTATCATCATCCTTGCCACCGGCATCCGAAAGAGTCTCAATCTCCAAAACAGCACCATCAAAACCAGCATCCCCAAATGCATAATAACCATTTAGAGTACCTGTGAGCATCAGGGTGACATAGTTATCGAGCAAATCTTTTGACCAGTCGTGCCGGTTAATATCAACATCAGTTGTTATCCATGTCCAGCCGTCATGATTGAAATTGATTACGGATACCAGTTCGGTTACCTCTTTAACAACTTCATAGTCCGGGTCATGAGGCCAGGAGAAAGCCCAGTCATCATCCGGTTCGTACCATAGCGTTCTTTGGGTGGTGGCATTGTCGGCAAAGTCTTGCATACGGACTGTGAAGGTTGCCGATATAATCTGCTGCGAATCAGGTATTTCAGTAATATCGAAACAGTACCAGGTCTGTTCCTTACCTATCTGAGCTATCGTATCTCCACGGTCACCCACAGGATTTTCTCCAACGAAATCAGCTATTTGAGGCAGGGAGAACTGAAACGCTTCTATCGAGTAGGTATCAGCAAAAACAGGGGCGGCTACAAGCAATAGAGCCACAGTCAGAATACATAGTTTTACTTTCATCGTTTCTCCACCTAATTTCTTTTTGGATTATTATCGATACTTCAAAGCCCGGCAATATCGGACCTGTATTTCACATCTTGCGTTCGCTTCCGACGGTGCATATAAACAAAAAAGCACAGAGGACGGTTGTTTGATAGAGCAGATATTTTCAGAAGACATTAAAAGATATTGTCCACCACCCATCCTGAATAAATATCAGTGTACTCGATTGGGCCAAAAAAGTCAAGTGAAAACTACATAGTTTTTAAGTGGTTTTGTGGCTGTAGGAACGACAAATTGCCTTATATTATTGTCAAAAGGCCCGTTCCAGAGTACATACAGGGAACAGTTATAATCAGTATTCAATCCGAATCGTCGAATTTGAGTTTTTAATAATCCTTAAACTTTCTCATCCACGGTGGCCAGTCGGAAGGCTGGACGCCGCCGGCTTTGGTCCAGCGACCAGCCGTATCGTACTGTTTGTTCCACTTGAGCGTCCATAACTCCTTAAGGCCGATACTTCTCACCGACCAGTCTAAGAAAAGGCCGTTTATCTTCCCACTGTGGCGGTTAATTTTTGCGCCGTTTCCCAGTGATGGCGATTCGCCCTCACTGAAGGTAACACCAGGCGTTGTACTATCGAGGAAAACAGGGACTTTAGCCCTGCCTCTAAGTGTGAATATGTCAAGGCCCGG
>DAOUVA010000412.1 GCA_030667885.1 Phycisphaerae bacterium | reverse complement strand
CCTGCCGATTGAACCGTTTGCGAAACAGAAACAGCAGCGCGATAATCATCGCAACGCCGGTAAACTGCTCCCAGAGAGCATAGCCAAAGCATTGCCAGTGAAGGCCCCCCATAAAGGGTGATATATTACCTTTGAGTACTCCGCCTAAAACGAACAACACAGGAAAGAGTATCAGAATAAGAAGCAATGCGACGCCAATCCACAATTTGCCCATCACATCGGGCAACCGCGCCAGCCAGTTGTGCCGATAGGCAATGATTCCGACAATAAACATACAAATATACTGAGGGAAAAAGGGAAACTGAAAATTCAGAGGCCCGAAGTTCCAGCCAATCGGAAGCCATATCCGCACGATGAAGGTAACAGCACCCAGGACAAGAGCGAATAAAGCAATGGCCAAATTGCCCGGCACTTTGCCGCCGTCCTCAACAGAAGATGCAGGAGTTTTCGCAAACACCCGCCACAAAATATAAAAACCAGCGAATATCAGCAGGGCCTCGACAAACCATAATGGGCCAGTGCCAATATGAAACCTGCTGTAGTAACCGACAAGATAATCAAAATATGAGCCGGAGGATTCCTGAGTGCCGAACCGAACCATCGGACGCACTATAAGCGGGCCAATGACAAAGTCGTAGCACAGTATAGGGATGCCCAGGCGCAGAAGTCTTTCTTTGAGAAATTGCCGGGGTCCTTTTCGGTCGTATGAGCCGGGAGTGAAGTACCCTGAAATCAAAAAAAACAAGCCCATCGAAAAGGCCTGTACAGTTGCGTTATACCACGTCAACGGAACTGACATAGTGCCTTCGGGGACATTTCTGTAATACCAACTGCCAGCAGCCCCATAGGTAATAGCAAGGTGCAGCATAGCCACAAGCGTGATAAGGAGAATTCTCAGGTTATCAATAAAATATAGGCGGGCCTTTTCCATATCTTATTCTTCTTTCAACATTTCCCCTTCTTTGTCTATTTTTTCCACATTCTCGGCAAGTTTAATTCAGTATCTTCTGCGCACTTTACAGGCCAGTCATGCGGAATATCCGGGTCTTCAGGTCCGCTTTTATCTTCCCGTAACGGGTATCGCCGGACAGGTTGGTCCACTCGTAGGGGTCGGTGTCGTGGTCGTACAATTCCTCGCTGGCGTTGTTATACAGAATATAGCGCCATCTTTTTGTCCGTACGGACCAATGCTGTTTGGCGGGATTCTTTTCTGTACCCTTGCCGGCAAAGATCATCGTCAAGGCAGCATCGGGGCCGTCCCATGTTTCGGATTTCGGATTTTCGAGGAACGGGCGGAGGCTATGACCATCGAGCTTGGCGCCCTGGGCGTTCTTCCTCGTATCGCCTTCGAGTCCACAGAGGTCAACGAGTGTGGGGTAGATATCGATTAGTGAGACAGGGTGCTCGGCGATGCCGCCTGGTTCCGCCACGCCCGGCGCCCGGATGATGAGCGGCACACGAGTACTCTCTTCCCAGAGCGCGTTCTTGAAAAGATAATCCTTCTCGCCCATGTTCCAGCCGTGGTCGCTCGTAACGACTATGATGGTGTTGTCTTTGAATGGGCTCTTGTTCACAGCTTCGACCATCCGGCCGACACATTCATCAACTGCGGCCACGCTGGCGAGATATGCCTGGGTGAACGCTTTGAGGGCAGAATCGAGGTCCGGATACGATTCTTTGAGCAGGCGAAAGTATTTCGGTCCCTTTTGGCTGCTGTCAAAGACGTCCATATAGTGACAGTCTTCGGCATCGTTGGGCTTGATTACGGGAATTTTGAGGGAGTCCGGCGGGAACATATCGAAGAAGCGCTTTTGGACATGCAGCGGGGTGTGCGGACGAATAAAACCGACACCCAGGAAAAACGGCTTGCCATTTTCCTGTTTTGCAAATTCATTGATCTTACTTTCCGCCCAGGCCGCATTGCGCTCATCGGGGGTAGGGTCACGGTTGTCCTCGTCAACGTATTTGAACTTATTTACCTTACCCCAGGTGCCGTATATCCAACCCTTGTTGCCGTCCTCATCCGGACCATAGGGGGCATCCGACAACGGGGCGTAAGAACCATCAACATGTCCGATACTATTGAAGGGTTGAGGCACAGAGGGATGGGCAACTCTTTCCTTGCCGTCATAGACAAAGGGGCCGTAGTCGGCTTTATGCTTGAACTCGCTCCAGACCGAAGGCACATGGTGATGCATCAGCTTTCCGGAGCCGGCGACATGATAGCCGTTATGGCGGAAGTGCTCCATGATTGTCCTGGAGTTTTTCAGTACGGGATTTTCGTTCCACTTGTCCCAGAACAGATTTTTCGAAGTGTGCGGGTAAATACCGGTTAGAAAGCTGGATCGCGATGGTGCACAGATGGGATTGTTGCTGTAGGCCCGTTTGAAAGCCACCCCTGACCGGGCAAGCCTGGCGATGTGCGGTGTTCTCGCCTGAGGATGCCCTGCCATACCCGTGACATAGTCGTTGAGATCGTCGCAGACGATCATCACAACATTGGGCTTTCGCCTCTGCTTAACAACAGACCTGGCAAATCCGACCGATGGGACAAGGGCTGCAACACCCCCTATCATCAAGCTCTTCAAAAAATCACGGCGAGTTTTCATTTTATCGAAACACCCTGAGCATCAACCACTACTGCCCTTTGTTCGGCTTCGGTTCAAATGTAATCATTCAAAAGATTCTCAAGAAATTCCTGGCGGCCACTTTGGAGTTCCGGTTCACCGTGTTCAAGTATATAGGCTTCAAGCTCTTCAAAGCCGACCTGTTTCTTTTCAATTTTGGAGCCGAACCCCTGGTCCCAATTTTGATAACGTTCCTTGACAGCATTCTCAAAGCTTTTATCTTCGATCATCTTCGCGGCATTTTTCAGTCCACGTGCAAAAACGTCCATAGCACCAATATGACCATAGAAAAGGTCGATGGGGTCTATTGATTGACGTCTGACATGCGCATCGAAATTGAGACCACCGGTGGTAAAACCGCCGCCTTTGAGAATAATGTACATAGCCAATGTTGTTTCGTAAATATCATTAGGAAATTGATCTGTGTCCCAGCCTAAAAGAAGATCGCCCCGATTAGCATCGACCGAACCGAGTATATTATTGGCAACGCAAAAAGCAAGCTCATGACAAAAATCGTGGCCGGCCAGCGTTGCATGATTGGATTCGATGTTCAACTTAAAGTGGTCAAGCAGAGCATATTTCTGCAAAAAAGCAAAGCAATTGCCTGCATCGAAATCATACTGATGTTTGGTCGGCTCCTTCGGTTTTGGCTCTATGTAAAACTGTCCTTTGAAACCAATCTTCTTTTTGTAATCAACCGCCATCTGCAGAAGCAAAGCCAGATGATCCAGCTCACGTTTCATATCAGTATTGAGCAGGGTATCGTAACCTTCACGTCCACCCCAGAAGACATAACCTTCTCCGCCAAGCTCATTTGTTATCTCAATAGCTTTCTTAATCTGACTCGCTGCATAAGCAAAGACCTCAGGCGACGGATTGGTGCCCGCACCGGCCATGAATCGACGATGAGAAAAAGCGTTAGTCGTTCCCCAAAGCAGCTTAATGCCAGTGTCGGCCTGAAGCTTTTTGGCTTTTTGAACTATTTTATCGAGACGCTTGTTGGTCTCAGTAAGGTCATTTGCTTCAGGAGCAATGTCTCTGTCGTGGAAGCACCAGAAATCTATACCTAACTTCGTGAATAACTCAAAAGCAGCTTCCAATGTCATATCCGCGATTTCCATTGGATCGGATGAATCGTTATACTTTCGAATAATGGTATTACCACCGAACTGGTCGGTTCCTAGATTTTTTAAAGTGTGCCAGTAGCATACTGAAAACCGCAAGTGCTGGGCCATTGTTTTTCCAAGTACAACATCCTGGGGATTATAATGCTTAAATGCAAGAGGATTCTTTGAATCAGGTCCTTCGTATTTTATCTCTTTAACTTCTGGAAAGTATTCTGCCATTTTTAATTGCTCCTTTCTTAAGCGCTTAAAACAAAACTCACGCACTTACGTCTTGTGCTCTTAATTGTTCAATTGTCTTTTCAAAACATCTTCCCATCTTGCATACGCATCCTGATAGGCCGATGCTAATTTTTCATTAGGCTCGATCGCTTTAACCGGCTCCAGGCCTACAAAGGCATCCTCGGGGCCTTTGTAAATACCCGCACCTATCCCAGCACCCCTGGCGGCTCCCTGCGAGCCGTCGGTATTATAAAGCTCCACCGTAGCGCCGGTAATAGTCGCGAATGCCTCGGCAAACAACGGGCTAAGGAACATATTCGCATTTCCCGCTTTGACCGTTTGAAGCTCAATCCCCATATCGCGCATTATCCCAAGGCCGTAATTCAGCGCAAAAACAATACCTTCCTGGGCCGCTCTAAGAAAATGCGCCTTCTTATGAATATTAAAATTCCATCCGTGAACGGACGCCCCGATATTTCTGTTCTCCAATGTCCTCTCCGCACCGTTTCCGTAAGGCAGTATCATCAGCCCTTCAGAGCCCACCGGAACGTCGGCAGCCATCTCGTTCATCTGCTCATAATCCAATCCCTCACCGCTTACAAAGTTGTGCTTG
>DAOUVA010000109.1 GCA_030667885.1 Phycisphaerae bacterium | reverse complement strand
ATCTTCGAGAAATACTGTACATAGTGTAAACCGGTCAGTCGGATAAGCAAACCCCGGGCCGAACAGGATTGCGTCCCTCTATAATTAGATGAGTGTGCAGTTTTGGACCGAAAATTTGGCTATATTTTTTGGCTTGTTGCTCGTAAGTTGTTTTTATTAAAGGAGATAAGAAATTTTGAAAATTTATATTTTTGTTTTTAACAGTGAGCGTTTTTTAACTAAAATTCCTCGAATTTTAGTTCGTATTGAGGCAGATACATATGCCAGGCAGAGCCTAATAGCGATAAAAAATATATTCAAGGATGGATTTCGGATTGTTAATATCGGAAGAATTGCTCTGGAAGCCAATCTCTTTCAGAAAACAAGGGATTTTAAGATTGAGTTAGAGCTCTTTATGGGTGCCGCCCGTCGTTATCGGACTTGTTTTTAGAGCTTATTTCTGTACCGTCCCTTATTAGGGGATATTCACCTCAGAATTGAAGTTGTGGGCTTATCAATATGATAAAGTTACTACATGAACATGCCGATAGATAGTTAAGTTTATTTTCTTGCAAAAGGAGATAAATTATGACTTGTGCGGAGAAATCTCAAGTTCACAAAATCTTTGATAGACACCATCCAAGCTGACTCAGGAAACACTGTTCACTACGGTCATTGCGATAAGTCCAAGGTGAGCTGAATTATCTCGTTCTGTAATGAGTTGTAAAATGAGAAGCTTAAAACGCTTTATTGACTTGAAACAAGGAGATTAAGATAGGGATTCATGCTGATATTTTAACTGTATCTCCCAAAATGAATAACCAAGCACCTATCCAACGATGGGCAAATTCGAGCACAGCTACGCTGGAGATGGGCAGTTTTTTCTGAAATCGCTTAGAAGCATGTTTGTGTTGTTATGTTTAGTCAGAAAGAAAGGTACACAAGATGAAGAGTAAAGCCATTTCTACATATAAAGAATGGACGAAAACAAATGCATTTAAGGACTTTGTTACGGTTGGCGTTATCTCCTTCCAGGCCATTGTTTTGGTGGAAGTTTTAGAATTAGGAAATACACTTTCTGAAACGGTCACGCAAAAAGCTTGGCCGATCGATAAATTTATCACCGTGCCTATGATCATTGCGTTAGCCATAGCATTTTATGCTCAGGCTCGGTTGAAAGAACGTACAATTGAAATGCAGGAAGCTAAAAAGATAGCTGAAGCCGCCAACAATGCAAAGAGCACTTTTTTAAGCAATGTATCGCATGAACTGCGTACTCCGATGCATGGTATCCTCAGTTTTGCTTCTTTCGGTATAAAGAAACACGCTACCGCCAGTCCTGATAAGATTCTCGACTATTTCCAGAAGATTCGGCAGAGCGGCGATACACTGCTGAGCTTACTAAATGACCTGCTTGATTTGGCCAAGCTGGAATCTGGGAAGATCACATTTAAGTTTAGGCCAGCAAACCTTAATTCACTGATTGACATATCGAAGGAAGAGTGCGACTCGCTGGCATTAGAACATAATCTGACTATTCGGTGCGAACATCTCGAAGTCAATGAGAAAATTACGCTCGATGCCGATAAGATAAGACAGGTACTCCGCAACTTATTAAGCAACGCTATCAAATTTTCGCCAGAAGGTGGAACAATTGATGTTATCTCGTCCAAGAAAGCTGATTCGATAATAGTTTCGGTCCGAGACCAGGGCGCAGGTATTCCTGAGAACGAATTGGAACATATTTTCGACAAGTTTGTTCAGTCAAGCAAAAACAAGGCCGGCGCTGGTGGTACTGGATTAGGATTGCCGATTTGCCGAGAGATTATAACCGCTCACAAAGGCCGCATCTGGGCTGAAAACAATCCTGATATAGGTGCAAACATGTCGTTTGAGATTCCGTTATCTTTAGAAGCTAATGAGCAGGAAGAGGCATTGATAGGTGCAGACTTATCATTTGAGATTCCGTTGCCCTTAGAAGCTAATGAGCAGGAAGAAGTATTAGTTGATAGCGCGAGTTAAGTGAGAAGTATAACGAGAATTTGTTGTTGCTATCTGGCACTGGTAGTGCAAAGGCCTAATTATTTATAAGGGGCAATATTGTGCAAGAGAAAAGTAAAATTTTAGCTGTCGATGATAATTCAATTAATCTGGCGGTTATCGAGGAATTGCTTGGGAGCCAATACAACCTAATGACTGTTTCCACAGGTATAGATGCCCTTAAGGCAGCCCAGGAATTCCGGCCAGACCTGATTATATTAGACATTATGTTAAATGGTATGAATGGTTATGAGGTGTGCCAACAAATACGAAAGAGCTCATCGCTAAGGCATACCAAGATTATCATGGTATCCGCCAAGGCAATGGAATCAGATCGTCTCAAGGGCTATCAAATCGGTGCCGATGATTATTTAACTAAGCCCTTTGATGGGGAAGAGCTTTTAGCGAAGGTGTGCGCCCATTTGCGTCCAGAACCCATTGAAGCAATATCAGAAAACGAATAAAAACTTGTTAAATACTGATACGATAGCATGAAAGCAGGATTCGTGACTAAGTACTTGTTATCAAACGAGTGAAATCGAGCATGAAAAAAAAGATACTAATTGTTGACGACGTTGAAATCAATGTTGAGATTCTTAAGGAATTGCTGGAAGAGCAATATGCCTTGGCCACAGCCAATAGCGGTCAACAGTGCCTGGAGAAAATAGGCCAGTTCAAGCCCGATCTAGTGCTGCTCGATATTGTGATGCCCGGTATGGATGGCTACGAAACCTGTCGACAAATCAAATCGGATCCCCAAAGCGAAACGACACATATTATTCTTGTCTCATCTAAAACTTCCGTAGAATCACGACTGAAAGGTTACGAAGTCGGTACAGATGACTATATAGTAAAGCCATTTGACAACGATGAGCTTCTTGCCAAAATAAAAGTCCAGATCCGCCTCAGAGATGCAATTATGAATCTGGCATCACTGTATGCCCAGTTGTCCGAGGAGCTTCGTTTGGCTGGTATTGTTCAGCGGGATTTTCTGCCTGAAAAACTGCCAAACTGCGATAAATTACGTTGGGCTACTTTTATTTTGCCGGCAGAGTGTGTCTCAGGTGATATTTATGATGTGAAGCGTATCGACGAGCAGCATGTGGGCTTCTATGTGGCTGATGTGGTAGGCCATGGAATGCCCGCTGCGCTGTTATCAATTTTTATAAAACAAACAATTGCTATGTATGAGGACGTTCAAAACAATCGCTGTGTATTGTCGCCGGCGGAACTTATGAAGAATGTCAATTTACGACTATATGCACAGAAACTCTCAGGCTGCCAGTTTATAACTTGTTGTTATTGTCTGATTAATATCAACACACTACAGCTAACCTACTGCCGTGCAGGACATCCATATCCTATTCTTATCAGAGGGCAAGAACAGCCACAAAACTTGGAAATTGACGGCTCACTACTCGGAATTCTTGAAGAAGCTGAATATAGCCAACGAACCATACAGCTTCAACCCGGAGATAAGCTGCTATTGTACTCCGACGGAGCCATACCGTGTATCAGCAATTCCAACGATATAACTCCCCTTGATTTAAGAGATGAATTTCTTGAAATTATAGGCTCTCCGATTGTTGAGATGATGGATAAATTTAGTGTGCTTGCGGAAAATAAAGAACTGGAACCTTCTGAAATCGACGATGTCACAGCAGTTGGCCTTGAGATACTTTAGACCTCAAGATGAAAGAATATAATTTAGAAACACATTTAGCTTCAACAGTAATGATGCAAAATTATGGACAGTGATGGTGTAAGATTAAGGATATAAGTGTTGTGAAATTATGTGAAGGTAATTTCAAATGAAAAACAGAATATCCAAATCAGAAAAGGGACTGGCCCTTGTTTCAGTATTGGGCTTCGCTTGTATCTTTCTCATTTTAGGTTTCGCTATTCTCAATCTGGCGAAGACCGAGATAGTAATGACTAAGAAGGAGCTGAACTCAACACAAGCTTTTTATGCGGCCGAGGCGGGAATAGCACAATTGTCCACAAAGCTGTACAATGAACAATTCGAAGACATTGCGGATACGGCTTTGGGAGAAGCAAACTTCCAGGTTGATTTGAACATGGATGCAGACCCTCCTTATGCTGTTTCGACCGGCAGTGTGGGATTGGAAGTTAAAAAAATTAAAGCTGAATTATCTTTTCTGTCGCCTTCTTATGAAAAGGCTATATATGGCGGCAATGCGGCTGGAGAGGAATGGTCGTTCGAGTTAAGAGGGCAAGGCGACCCCCAGCCCTTGGGAGCGGGAGAAGTTGGCGGAAAAGACATAGTGAAAGGAAATATGTATGTTAATGGAGATGCCACTTTGTACGAAGAGAGCAGTGTTAATCCCTCGCCTTTGGGTAACTTCAATGGAGATGTTGACTCCACTGGCAATGCTAATATCTTAGACAGTGCCTCTGTTTCCGGTGCAGTTACCGAGGACACTGCTGTAAAGAGTCATCCCAGCTTAGAAAACATGAACTATGCAGTAAATAATACACATAATGTGAGCCAAATCTTTGCAGATGCAGGCGTTGGTTCAGGATATCTGCCATCAGGCAATGAGTTATACAATGTGATGGTAAAAAATCCGTCCAACAGATCGGGCGAGTGTAGCGCTACTTCCTGTGATGATTATTTCCTTGAGCCGGCAAGTGTGATAGGAGGGGGAACACAAAAGGATGCACCAACACCTTTAAATGTGGGAGAAAACAGGGTTTACTACGTAGACGGCGATCTATGGGTTCACAACACAAGCACTTATGGATTTTTAGTTGACGGTAAAGTGACAATCGTGGTGACAGGAGATATCCATCTCTCAGACAATATCAAATATGCAGATAGCGAAAGCTTGTTGGGTCTGGTAGCTCTGGGCCAATATGACGGTTCAGGTCAGCTTATAAGCGGCGGAAACGTCTATTTTGGAGACCCCCGATATGGGACTATGTACACCGTTTCTGGATTAATGTTCGCTGCAGACAGCTTTTTATACAACACCGACTCCGTTACCGGTGGCAAAGTAGAGCCTACAACCGGTTTTTCTGTTTATGGCAATCTAAACGCTTTGAATCAAGTCTCCATCGAGCGGGATTGGTATGATCTGGACGGAACTGGGGATGCGAGGCCAGCACACTTCGATTCGAGCACTGGCCAATGGGTAGATCTGGAGACAGGAGTTGCACTGACAGGAAGCGAAAGTAGTAGTCTCAGACATTATCAGATGGCGATTACCTATGATGATCGGGTAGGAACTCAAGAAACACAACCTCCGGGCCTTCCAAGAGGAAAGGGCACTATTTTTAGTGGACTGAGATACTGGGAAGAATTGCCAGGAAACTGAGCGATTTAAGGTATATCTATCGCACAAAAGAAAAACGCAATACGAGAATATCAGAAATTGAAGATGGAAAAGGGCAGAAAGAAAAAGGGCTTCACATTAATTGAGCTGATGGTCGTTATTCTGATTGTCGGTATCCTGGCTGCGGTTGCGGTTCCGATTCTTCGCGGCCGAATCGAGCAGGCAAAATGGTCGGAAAGTGCTGCGATAGCCGGTACTATTCGTATCGCTTTGCGCGCTTATTATACCGAGGATTCCGTCGCGGTGGCTGCAATGGCAGGCAGCACTCTTGATACGATCCAGGGGACTTTAGGTTTTATCTCAGGTGACCTTACCGGCAGGTACTTTCAGGCCAGCAATTTCACGTTTGCTTCTGTCGATGGCAATGGAAATGTTACTATAACAGTAACGGCTCCTGCCGGTCTTACCGGCTCTGGAGTACTTAGTAATTCAGGCTGGGTCTATACTCCTTAAAGAATTTTGTAAAAAAACAATCTTATTCATATGGCTTTCGTATAATATCAGTACAGGTAAACTCTAATACAACGCTCTATCCTTTGTGGCTTAGAGGAGCCAAGCTTAATTAAAGGAGAATCAAAATGAGTGATACTGTTAAACCAAAAACGCGTTGGTTTTTGAATGCTGAATTGGCGGTATTTGTCTGTATACTCTGCATTTTGCTTATTAAGTTAGTAACCGCTGACATTGATAGCACCAAAGCGGCAGTTCTCAAGCAGGCTTTTACAATACGGTCAAATAGTGCTGAGGTATCTGACAAGGCCAGAGAAAATCCCACAAACTTCAATGAACTTCATTCTGTTCCTTTATCGAATAAAGAAAAAATTAACGATAATACAACTAAATCCGAGTCAGAGACATTTGGATTGGTTACAGGGATTTGTTACAGCAAAGACAACCAATCAGCTGTAATTAATAATAAAATAATAGTGTATGAGGGAGATACTACTGACGGCGTTACAATTGTCAAAATATATAAAGACAAGGTTGAATTTACAAAAAACGGCAAGAACTGGGCACAAAAGATAATAAGGTTTCCATGAAGTTGAAAATAAGAAACAAGCCATCAGTCTCTTATATCGAAACCAGCCACAGACCATAAATCACTCAAACCCAAGCAGCTATGAATGTAAAGATGGTACATACCTACCCACCCCTACTGCTTGACTTAGGTCCGGTGATGGAGCCTGAAGAGACCACCGTGGCCGAAATACTCCGCGAGGCAGGATACGAAACCGGGATCTTCGGTAAATGGCACCTCGGTGACAATTACCCAATGCGGCCGATGGACCAGGGCTTCAGCGAATCCGTCGTACACCGCGGCGGTGGGATAGGTCAGCCAGCCGACCCGCCCGGAGGCGAAGGCAAATACACCGACCCGATACTTATGGACAACGGCCAACCGAAGCAATTCAAGGGCTACTGCACCGATGTGTATTTCGGCAGGGCGATGAGCTGGATGTCAGAGTGCGCCGCTCAATCGAAGAGCTTCTTCGCTTACATCCCGACAAACGCCCCGCACGGCCCGTTCGGCGATGTCCCGGAAGAGCTCTACGAGAAATACAAAGCGATGGACCTTAGCAACCGGAACTTTCCGCAGGACAAGGGGCACAAACTTCCAAGTGACAACGATCCCGACAAGCGTGCCCGAATATACGCAATGATCACCAACATCGACGACAACGTTGGCAAGCTCTTCGCCAAACTTGACCAACTCGGCATCACCGAGAATACCATCGTTATATTCATGGTTGATAACGGCCCCAACGGCCGGCGATATGTCGCGGGCATGAAAGGTATGAAAAGTCACGTCCACGAGGGCGGTATCCGTTCGCCGTTCTTCTTCCAGTGGCCGGGTGTCGTCAGGCCGGGGGCATCTTCGGACCGAATCGCCGCCCATATTGACGTGCTCCCGACAATCCTCGAAGCCTGCGGAGTAGCGAAGCCGAAGGGCCTCGAACTCGACGGCAGAAGTATCCTGCCCCTGCTCCAGGAAAAACGGATCGCATGGCACGACCGCACTATTTACATCCAATCGCACCGCGGCGACGCACCTGTCCTTTACCATAATTTCGCCGCAAGAAATCAGCGATGGAAACTCCTCCACGGCAGTGGATTCGGACGCGAAAATTTCGAAGGCGAGCCGAAATTAGAACTCTACGATATGGCCGCCGACCCACTCGAACAAAACGACCTCGCCGCCGAGCGACCAGATATCGTCAAGGCGATGCGAAGAGAGTACGAGGCATGGTTCGCCGATGTCAGCAGCACGAGAGCCGACAACTACGCGCCGCCCCGTATCCATATCGGCACTGCCCATGAAAATCCGGTTGTCCTTACGCGGCAGGACTGGCGACACGCTAAAGGCCGCGCATGGGCGGCCGATTCCAACGGTTACTGGGAACTCTACGCGGCCAAGGGCGGCAAATACGATATCAAGATTGATTTCCCTGCTGCCAGCACCGACGGCGAGGTGCTGCTTGAAGTATCAGGTCGTAAAGTCGGCCAGACGATCGACAAAGGTGACACCTCGGCTAAGTTCACAGGCATGTCCATAGACAAAGGCCCCACCCGCCTCATGGCCACACTAACCCTTGACGAGGCGACCAAAGGTCCGTGGCACGTGAACATAAGCTGGAAATAGCAGTTGGCTCAGATGGATAGAGCAATGGATTTCTTAAGATAAGCGACCATGACGTCCGGTCCTGCATTTAGGTTGAAAAACTTCCATTGCATGGGCTGAGGTTATTCGGTATTCTTATGAAAATGAAAAGACCTTATAGGCGATATGTACTTTGTCAATCTTAGCGATTAGAAAGTGAGAGAGCGATGAAAAAAATCATTCCTTTTATTGTTTGCATTATCTGCGTATCTTATGTCTCCGGCGCTATTCCTGCAAGTCCCCGGTTTCAGCCGCAGGATTTCGAGTTCAAGAGTTCGGCGGTTTTCGAGAATCCTTTCACGGTTGATTTCAGGGCCGTTGTGACGGGGCCCGACGGCCGTGTCTTTACAACACTCGGCTTCTATGACGGCCAAGGCGTTTGGAAGCTTCGCATTGCCGCCAACACCGAAGGCAGGTGGAGCTTCACAACACAGTCCAGCGAGCCGACGCTCAACGACAGGAATGTTTCTTTCACCTGTGTCCGAAATCCAAACACCAAGGTCCACGGAGGTTTGCGGGTCGATGCCGACAGCCCGCATCACTTTGTTTACGAAGACGGCACGCGGTACTTTCTCATGGGCTATGAGTGTGACTGGCTTTGGGCTTTGGATATGGAGGATGAGAAGCTGACACGAGTTAACCGTTTTCTCGACACTTTAGCCGATCACAGGTTCAATTATATTATCATCAACGCCTATGCCCACG
The DNA here is from genome assembly GCA_030667885.1 of Phycisphaerae bacterium. Taxonomy (GTDB): domain Bacteria; phylum Planctomycetota; class Phycisphaerae; order Sedimentisphaerales; family Anaerobacaceae; genus NIOZ-UU13. The sequence goes on along the minus strand of DAOUVA010000109.1, from coordinate 1,391 downwards.
ACTGCGGATGGCGCAAAGGCAAGACGGAAAGCGATGACTTCGGCCCTCCGGCGATGTATGCCTGGGAGGGCTCAAACGACAGGCCGAACCATAGCCGCTTTAACCTGTCCTACTGGAAACATTACGATCGGGTTATCCATTCACTGTACGAAAGAGGAATTGTTGCGCACATCATGATTAAGGTGTACAACAAGAAGGTTCGGTGGCCTGAAAGAGGCTCGGCGGAAGACGACATGTTTTTCAAATGGATGATGGCTCGGTATGGGGCCTATCCGAATGTCGTGTGGGATTTCTCCAAGGAAGCTCACAACGAGAAAGACCTCGAATACAAGCTCAGCCGCTTTCGCCTGATTCGCAGTGTCGATCCTTATCATCGTTTGATTACCAACCACGATGACAACGCTGCTTATGACAGCGGGGCGTACAATGAATTGCTCAGTTTCCGGTCGGATCAGCAGCACAGCAAGTGGCGACAAACGATTCTCCGGCAGCGGCAACAGAACTCATGGCCCATCGTCAACGTCGAGTTTGGCTACGAATGGGGTCTGGGAGGGAAGGACGACAAGACCTACGGTGTGGTTCAATCTCCGGAAGAGGTCTGTCGCCGGGCGTGGGAAATCTGCATGGGAGGGGGGGCGATAGTATATTACTACACCAACACGGCCTGGGACGTGATCCATCCACAGGAGGTACCGGCGGGTTACGCGTACTTCAAGAATTTGTACGAGTTTTTCGCAGGAACGCGTTACTGGCTCATGCAGCCGCAGGATATCGTCAGCGAAGGTTATTGCCTGGCCAATCCGGGGCATGAGTATATAGTATTCCTTAATAAAGCCAAGCCTTTCAGGCTTAAGCTGGACAATGTCGGCAAAGCACTTACCGCCGATTGGTTCCATCCTTATACGGGTCAGACTGCTCCGTTAGGTAAGCTTAGTCAAGATTCAGCACAACTGGTTCCACCGAGAGCCTGGGGTGATGGGCCGGTGGTCTTACATGCAAGGGTCGAATAGAAGAGGTAAACAGCAACCATTAGATTCTTTGACGGTGTAAATGCAAAATGACAGGTGGAACTATGGCCAGAGATAAAATAAACACGAACAGAGACAATGAATTAACGAGACGGTCTTTTGTTAGAGGTATTGCTTCGACGGCAGCGGCGGTTGGATTCGGTGGATGTGATCTATTTGCGAAGAATACACCTTTGATGCAGAAGGCCGGTAGGTCCAGGCCGAATGTGCTTTTGATCGTGGCGGACCAGCATAATGCGGACGTCATGGGAAATGCGGGGCATCCGGTTGTGAAGACGCCGCGGTTGGACAGGCTGGCCGCCAGCGGTGTGCGGTTCGAGCGTGCCTATTGCCAGGATGCAATCTGCGTGCCGTCTCGGACCT
>DAOUVA010000308.1 GCA_030667885.1 Phycisphaerae bacterium | reverse complement strand
TCCTTCCGACATAGGCTTTGTAGCAGTCGGACAGACACGGATTTTGGGTTCATGGTAGTAAGGCCGCAAAGCACCAATCCATGTGCCGTTAATCCCGCTGCCATAGCCATCCATTAATAATCCGTCATTTTCACCGGTGTACATGGCAAACACGAGGGCCCATTCATGCAGATTGGCCTTGCACGCCACCGCCTCGGCTTGCTTCTTGACACGCTGCAATGCCGGCATCAGGATCGCCATCAACAATGCAATAATGGCAATTACCACTAAAAGTTCTATTAAAGTAAAACCGTCTTGCTTGCGCATGGCTTTTTCCCTTCTTTTTCAAAGAGATACAATGAGTTTTACTGGCATGCTTATCTGTCACAATTATAACACTATCCATCGTGGTAATGCAAGATATTAGCTGATTTTAAGTCGGTGTATTCAAGTCTCCTCAAGGCGAGTTCGTCGTTTAAATGGCCTTTGAGACGTTCTATCATGAAAGCTGAGAGATGTGCCGGGATGTTTTTTGAGTTGAGATACTTCAAACTAAAGGTTAAACCAACTTCGGCAGCCTAAACTTCACAACTTGTCGAGAGATGAATCTCGTTCAATAGTCTTGCAGATAACCTTTAAACTCAATCATTCTCTGTGCAGAGTCTTTATAAGTTATAGGTTTCAAGTCTAACCATTCTACAATTCTGTCCTTTATCGAATAGGCAAAAAAATGATTTCCCACCGGACTGTAATGGCCGATGAAGTATCGCCTGAAGTATTCATCGATACTCAAATTGAAGTCCTTATAATCTTCGACATGCACAATATTCATGTCAATGTAATTGAACTCATTTTCTTTCAGGAAATCTACAATTTCCCTGTCATATCGAATTTCCCCTTTTAAGAGTGTTCTCGTGACTCTATATGGGTCAAATATGATGACCATCAATTTTTTGTTGTTGGCAGAAACAAATTCTTCCGCCTTGTTTAAGATGTATTTTGTAGCTTCAAAAGAATATTTGTCCAACAATTCAGCCACTGAAGAGCGTAAGTTCCCATCGCTGAAGTCTATTGGGCACCTTAAATATTTGCTCAATCTCTTTAATGGTCGAATAGCAATATCACTAATTTGGTTGTTCTTATACAGATACATCTGCAGGGCTAAATCATCCTTTAGAGCTTCATACATCCAATCAGGATCGGTCATTTTGTACAGGGATTGCGGAGTTGGCAACAAGTTTTCCTCTTCCACAAGCTTACCTGTCTCTAAATCGATTTCTATATGCGACCAGAAATTACCATGGAACATTCTCCCTATTCCCTCTGTCTGATTTGTTCTCTGATTCCACTGTTTTGTTAACATATACCGGCATCTCAATAGACTTCTAATGTGGTCATCTCCCCATATATAAAGAATGACATACCTGGCATTCTGGTTTGTTTTTTCCTCCCTGATCATTCGTCTGTAGGCCTGGTAAACACCAAACCCTCCCATCCCAAAATTTCTGATGGGCTCGCCAAGATGAGCCGCTAAATATTCCTGCCAAGTCTCGCCGTCGTTTACCTGATTACATTGAGTAAAACTATTACCATAAGTGTTGATCCGGCATAGCTTACCTTTGTACATAAACGAAGTTCGTGCTCCGCCGGATTGGACTGTGGAAATTGTAGAACTGCTATCCAAACCATCATGCGGCATGTAATTGCCTAAGATATATCCCACATCTTGATCAAACCGGGCCCATGATATGTCGTTTAAGAACACATCTATTTCTTTGCGTGTAGGTACGCCTTCTCTTATATACTCTGCGAAAGATTTCTTCTGCTGCTCTGCAGTTTTTCCAAGAGCAAGTGGACTTGCTATGATTAACAGGAATGCCGCCCTTAAGGTAATGTTTAATTTTGCTTGCATAATCAATCCTCTATTTCCTATGTACACCATTTCAAAACACTTTTCAAAATCACACAAAACTGCCAAAGTTCATAAGCAGGGATTTCCCGTTTACAATCAATCTCACTTCATTCCTCCAAGTTCATCGTCTATCGCGAAACCCAGGAGCATACATTAAGCCCCCCTTTACACATGCTTATTGCTTTCTTTAGACCATGCTGGCACACATATTTGTTGTGATCGCAAGGTTCGCCCAAATAAAACTTCTTCAGCACAGACAGGGCTCTTTCGTCACCTATTTGGCCTAAAGCCCAGACCGCCCTGTTCCTGTCCCTGAGGCTGTGTTTTTCAGACTGTATAAACGCTCATATCTGCTTGACATGGTTTTATTATGCTTGATTAACGTCTGAAAACCAACAAAAAAAGACTTTCTATCCGGAAAAAGCCTTCATGAATGCTTCAATGTCTGCCAGATTTTACTAAATCTCCCCACTTTCTCATCCGATATATTTCGTATGTTGTTAATGTTTCTTATTGTGCACCGGGCATTATTCACTGGTGCAGCACCAATAAGACGTATATGTAACGCCCAGAAGGCAAAGTAAAGAGACGTAGAATAACCGCCTTCTCTTTGATTTTTATAGGAGACAAAAGTATGGCTGGAGAAACATGTATGTGCGCCGATGAAAGACATGCCGGCGATCGAAACGGAGTTCATGGAAAAGTTCATGGAACTTTGTCAGGCTTAGCCAATATGTGGAATGAGTGTACCAACTGTGGCATGACCTATTGTGACGATTGTGGCAGGAATTGCCTCGCAGGAAAAGATGACGTCACTGACCAAACGAGAGTCTGTCCGGAGTGCGGTTCTCCAACAAAGCAGTTTTAGAATTAATGCCTAATCCAGCATTTCAAGAACTATCTGCGCTACCTCTTGGCGAGCGTTTTTAACGGCTAACGGCTCAGCTAATTGTATTAGCTCACTGCTTATTTGAGTCAGTTTGTCCTTGTCTTGCAAAAGTGGCTCAATGCTCTCGACAATCGGCTCAATAGAAGTAAAATAAGGCATAAACTCCGGCACTAATTCCTTACCCGCCAGGATATTGACTAAAGACAGATATTTTGTTTTTATCAGCCATCGCCCTACCAGTTGCCATAGAATTCTGCTTGATTGATACATTATCACCATAGGACAGCCGGCCGCCGTTACCTCAAGCGTTGCACTGCCGCTTGTAACAATCGTAAAATCTACAGCGCAGGCAGTCTCGTTAACTGAACCAATTTTGTATTCACACTCAAAACCGCCGATTTGCGTTTTTTTAAGCAACTGTTCTCGTTCGTTATCCACGGCTACTGTAATAAAGCATGCTTGCGGGTATTTTTCCTTTAAGCGCAGGGCAATCTGCTGCATCGGGCCCCAGAGTGATTCGATCTCAGCGGTACGCGAACCCGGCATAAGGGCAAATCTGGCTTTTTCGGGCTTAAAATCCTCATATCTTTTATGATGATCTAAATGAATCTCCAGCTTATCAAATAACGGATTGCCCACAAAAACCACATCCATACCTCTTCGGCCGAACCATTCCTGCTCGAAAGGAAGTATGCAGCAGAGTTTATCACAGCATTTGCGAAGTTTATGAATTCGCCAGCTCGCCCAGGCCCAAAGCTGCGGAGCAACGTAGAAAAGCGTCTTTACGCCGGCTTTTTTTGCGGCCTTTGCAATGTGAAAGTTAAATGCGGGGGAATCGCAAACGATAACCAAATCCACCTTATTGCTCTTGATATAATTGGTTAAACGCTTTATCAATTTGTAATAACGCCAGATGTGCGTGAAGGCCTTGTATATCATTACGGCCTTACCGACGGTGGCCTCCAGCAGCTCGCAGCCCGCTTCAGCCATTTTCGCCCCGCCCACTCCGACAAATTCAATGTCATAGCCGCTATCATTCAATGCAGTTATCAGGCCCGCACAATGGGCGTCAGCGCTTGGTTCGGCGGCACTGATAAATATGCGATACTTTTTATTTTTGTCCGGCATAGGCGTATTTGTTTAACAAGATTCGGCCAAAACATCAACCAGATAATAAATTTCGTATCCGGTATTAAGTATATCGAATATAGTATGCAGAATTAAGGATATCGAGTTGAGAATAAAGAAATGCTTGAATTCATCACAGACAGGGACATATACGAAAAAGTGATTTGCGGGCGAATCGGTAAAGCCCGCAGGTTCGTCTGGATAGCAACGTCCGATTTGAAAGACCTATATATGGAAAAGCATGGCCGGATGGTGCCTTTTCTCGAGATTTTGTCCGATCTGGTTAAACAAAACGTCGAAATAAGACTCCTCCATGCCAAAGAGCCCGGACCGGCCTTTCGAAAGGATTTCGATAAATACCCGAACCTGATAGATGGGATGGAACGAATCTTATGCCCGAGAGTTCACCTTAAGGCCGTTATCATCGACGGCGGATTCGCTTACAGCGGCAGTGCCAATCTTACCGGCGCGGGTATGGGGGCCAAAAGCGTACACAAAAGAAATTTCGAGGCCGGCATTATCACCGATGATCAAACAATAGTCGGTAAAGTTATGGAGCAGTTTGATAATATATGGAGGGGGACTCACTGTCGAGCATGCAAACGGAAGCAATTTTGCGCAGACTATAAAGACATTTTGGTTTAATAGAACGCTTTTTCAATTAATGATTGATTAGCAGGAGTTTATACTTTTCGATATGTTGAAGAAGGTATTAGATTTTTATACGAAGTACTTTGCGGTGTGGGTGGTCGCCTTTGGGGTGGTGGCGTATTTCTGGCCTGAAGTCTTTTTGACGCTTGAAGAGAAGATGGCCTGGTTCTTCGCAGCAACCATCGAACGTATTCTGCCACGCGCTCTTCGACTGGAAAAGGGAATGAATTGGTTCTTCGCCCTTACTATGTTCGGCATAGGGGCGGTTCTTCAAATCGAAGATTTCAAACGAATCGCGAAAAGGCCGGTCATCGTTTTAATCGGTTCGGCAGCGCAGTTTAGTATTATGCCGTTGGGTTCGTTTGCGCTCGCAAAGCTGTTTGGTCTGCCACCTGAAATCACAGTTGGATTAATACTGACCGGCTCGGCGCCGGGAGCGATGGCAAGCAATGTGATGTGTTATATCGCCAAAGCGGATACGGCATATTCGGTCTCGCTGACAACTGTATCGACGCTGTTGTGTCCGCTATTGACGCCGGGATTAACTTTCCTTCTGGCAGGGTCGAAGCTGGAAATCCCTTTCTGGGATATGGTCTTAAGCGTCATCAAAATGGTTATTCTGCCTTTGTTCATAGGATTTGGGGTAAGGCATTATTTAAAAGAAAAAATAGAAAAGGTCCTGCCGATATTCCCGGCAATTTCGGTTACGTTCATCATTTTCATCTGCTCGATGGTAATAGCACTTAACAAGAATCGCATGGGACAGGTGACGGGATTTGTTTTGATAACGGCGGTGATACTTAATCTTTACGGAATGTTATGCGGCTACAGCGTAGGCTCTGCTTTTCGGATGGAGGTGCGGCGACGACGGACACTGGCGATTGAGATTGGGATGCAGAACGCCGGTCTTGGGACGGTTTTAGCACTGGAACATTTCGGGGAACAAGCAGCGATACCGGCGGCGATTTTCGTTTTTATATGCATTATCACAGCGTCTGTAATGGCGGAAATCTGGCAGAAAAAACCAGTAGAAACTGTAACATCCGCAGAATAAATAATATATATTAGTGGAAGATTATTGCATTATGCCGATATAAAGGCTATAATTCTGCCTTAGATTTGGCACAAAAAAGTTCGATGGGCAGTCGGTTCGGCTGCCTTTAAGTTTATGCGTAATAGAAGATTTTGAGGAGTTTTAAGCTATTGGTTGTAATCTGGCAATCGCAGGTGTGACCGGTGCGGTCGGTCAGGAATTTTTGGAAATCCTGGAAGAGCGGGACTTTCCGTTTGATTCTTTGAAAATGTTGGCATCCAGCCGGTCAGCCGGCAAAAAAATCGAATTCAAAGGAAAAACATATACCGTTGAAGAATTAACAAAG
>DAOUVA010000210.1 GCA_030667885.1 Phycisphaerae bacterium | reverse complement strand
GCGCAAAACTATCTTCATAAATCAAGATCACATACATCTGACCCAAGACCACAGACAGAAGACGAAAGACAGATAATTTTGAATTATGTTTTTAACTATGCGCTTTCTTGACTGAAATATTGGGCGTATTTTGCCCCGCTGTCCCTTGTTTCTCCAGTTTCTCCCAAAGGGGCAAGGTCATTGTTTATCTGTAGAATTTTGAGTCCCTGAAATATTTTTGTGGCCGTATGCCGCTTCCTTTAATCTTTCAAGAAGCTTAACGCTAACTTTATAGACAAGCACAGAAAAAAGCACAAACAAAAGGAAAGAAGCAAAGTTAACAATTGACTTTGTAACAATTGACATTTCCCCGGTAACCGATGTTGTTAAAACTTCATTAAATGGCTCAATCAAACTAAAGGACATTAATGCCAACAACGCGGAAATTGATTTTATTACTCCGAATGACCTGCCTCTTAACATCTTGTATGATGGGTATAACATAAATGCACCCAGTATCACCATCCATACTGACATAATAAGCAAAATACATAGTTGAGTGAGATTATCTCTCGGAAACCAAAAAATCATAACAATGGCGCTGCTAAAGAAAGCAAATCCGCACAAGATGCCGATGATGCTGATTCCCTGAAGGACCAATCTGGCAATATTCTTTTTTTGTTGAGCCATTTTTTTTACCTTATAATATCAACTATTACGATAACAAGAAGCTATTGAATCCATCTGACCATAGTTTAACGTTAAAAAAAGATGGTATAAAAAAAGAAAAAGACGAGCCAGCTCAAAGCCAGTATCCACAGGGCGCGAGCGACGCCTTTAGGCCACTTGAACGCAAATGACAGATGCATGAATAGCAGCATGAGAACACCAGCATAGTTATCGTAGAGATTACGGCGGTAAGCAGGGGGAATCGTGAGACGCGACTTGATTTCCCACGCAAACAGGGCAAGGATAAGGACTAACATCCCATAGCGGTGAACTGGATTCTTCACCCCTGTCTCTGCCTCTGGCGACATAAGTATTGATCGAATACCCATAATGATACACCTTAAGAATACTGTGCGCGGCTAACGTCAAAGAATCTCTAATCTCGCTGCAATGTTCAAGATGTACGCCTCATGCCTTTAGGTGTAGAGGATAACAGAAAAGAAATACAAAAGCAAAAGAAATTTAGTCGATTAGATAATGAAGATTGCCGCGCTGCGCTCGCAATGACAACTATTTTAAATAGACCCATTCGACTGCGCTTCTGTTTTCGGTAAAGCTACGACGAGACAAGTAGGGTGACATAATTCAGTTTTGATTTATGAGTGTTGAGTTTTGATTTGGGTTTGAGATTAGAGAATTGGAGATTGGCCTTTTAATTGATTATTGTGGTTGAATCCCGATGGAAAAAATGACCCAAATATCCCTTTATATTTCACCGGCGGACAGTACAATGCAATTAAAGTGAACTGTGGGGCCGGCAGCAGGGAAATTGTTAATTTAAAAATATATTCTTAAAACAGAAAGGGGAAAGTCCATGAACATCAAATCTAAGTTAATATTGCTGGTTTTCTGCATCGGTATTTTTCTTGCTTTTGACCAGCGAGCCTGTCATGGGACGGTACGAAGGCTGCGAAAAGATCAGGAAGATATCATGAGGCAGGCACGAGAGCAAACAAGCATCGAACCCGAGGCGAGCCGTGAGATAAAAAGGGGAATATTAGAGATAATCGAGACTCCGACAGCCCGACCTGATTCACCACTTATCCCGATTAAAGAGGAAATAGGCACACTATTGGCAAAGGAGCAAGTAAGCCCCGAAGAAATAGCTGGTGTAAGAGAAAGATTAGATAGCTTAGCACTTGAGGGACAAATCCCCGATTCAGAGCGTCCGGAATATGAGAATCTAAAGAACAATATTAACATGGCATACGAATTCACAAATACGATTGACAAACTTAAAAAATCCAAAGCTACCATAGTTGATCTCAACAATAATTTCAAACAACTCGGTGGGCAGTATGATTTTTCTTTTTACGGGAACATTGTTTTGTTTTTGGGCTTGATTACGAAGTTAGGAAACATCTTTAACTGGAAACTTGATAGAGAACTAAAACGGTTAGAGATCGACGAAAAGAAGGCCAAACTAAAGAAGATCGGCGTTAATAATTAAGAACCTATTTACAGGATGAATTGCTACAAAACCGGGTGAGTCATAATATTCTATACCTCTTTAGAGACACGTGGTGTCAGGAAATATAGCCATTTTGTGATGGATTCGGATTTAAGTACTGCTGAGGCGGCCCGACTGTATAGAGCCAACTGGCGGCGATAAAGCTCGGCGCGTTTGGTAACCTGGCCGGCTGTTATACGGTCTGTTTTGAAATCTATAATAACCAGGCCGTGCGGCGTTCGAATCAGCATATCAATTATGCCCTGAACAATTATAGTCTCGTCACTTGCCACTTGCATCTGAACGGGTTCATTGCTCATATCAAGTAATTCAGAAGCGCCAAGAGCGAAGGTGAAGGGCCATTCACGAAAAACGGTATTGCCAGCATCGAGCACTAATTTGCCCGGCTCACTGTGGAAAAAGGCCAGAATCGATTCTGCATCGATATTCTCGGCTACTGAAGCTGTTATAGAATTGTCGGCTATAAGTTTGTCCTTTGTTTTTTCGATGGTTTCCGCGGTTACTGCGGCGGTTAAGTCAAGCTGAGATATTACAAGGTGTGTGGCCGTACCAATTAGTTGTGGTTTAACGGTTTTGGGTAAAATAGCCTCTTCTATAAGCGTTCTCGGTTTACGGTCTAAAGCCAGAGAATAATCTATTTTTGCGTATTCATCGCTGTTATGGGTCAATTGCGTTACAGAATTTTTGGCAGGTAATTTGTATGTGTCACCAAAATGATACTGCCAGTCCAATGATTTTTTCAGCTTTGCAAGTCTTCCGCTCGCAGCCGCAGGAGCGATGGCGGTTCGCGAACCGCCCCTACTTCTGTCTTCCTTTAATTTGATGACGAACTCGGAGAGTTGTCTTAGCTGCCGCTGGTCGTAAAGTGTTAAGCTGAATAAATCGTCGCCCACAGCGCTTCCGTCCAGGCCGGTCTGAAAAGCGCCGTGTAAACTTTTATTCTGCGAAAGCGCATAGAGAATCCATTCCAGAGGATTCGGCGCCGAGCGAAGCTGCCAGTCGGGAATGGGGCCATCGCCGAAGAAATAGCCATTCGAGATAATACGATTGCATGTCTTTAGTTTTTGCGAAGCGGTTAAAATAAGCCGCTCTCTGGCGCGTGTTGTTGCAACATAGAGAATGCGCATTTCCTCGGCCAAAGCGATTGAGATTTTTTGCTCGGCGATGACTTCGTGTGCAAGCGAACGCAGCTTGCTTTTCGAGTTTTGGTCAATAACCTGCAGGCCGAGAGTGTAATCGGTATCGGTGAGAATATCGGCGTGGATATCTTTTTTGTTGAAAGAGCTATCCAGCTCGGCTAAAAAGACCACCGGAAATTCAAGCCCCTTGCTTTTATGTACGCTTAAAATACGGACTGAATTTCCCGCCGAGGCCTGGGGCTCGGCAGGCGCCCAATCCTGCCCCGTTTCCTGAAGCTTTTCTATAAATTCGACAAAACGAGTCAGTGAAGGTATGCCGGCACTGCTGGCGAAGCCCTCGAACTGAATAGCCCTGTCATGGAGTTTAAGAAGATTGGCCTTGCGCGACTGTCCGTTCGGCAGGGCCGAAACAAATGACAAATAGCCTGTTTCGCGATAGACCTGCCAGAGAACATCAGCGATATTGCCCCGCCTGCCGATTGAGCGCCACTGCTTTATCGCTTCATCTATAGCTTCGAGCTTGGCGGCAAGTTTTTTGTCCGTGGCGGAGCTGGAGTACCGGAGCATGCAATCATAAAAATTCCCATGCTGCTGAGACGCTCTACTTTGTATTTTTATCTTCGCCAGCTCACTGTCACTTACGTTAAAAAACGGGCTTCTCAATACCGAGGCCAGCTCGATGTCACGCTGAGGATTGTCCAGCACCTTGAGCAGGCATAATACGTCACTGATTTCGGTCGCCTGGAAATAGCCTGCGGTTGCCTGGCAACTGACGGGCACGCCAGCCAGGCGGAAAACTTCGACATAATCATTGGCCTTTTTAGCCAGCGAACGCATCAATACGACAATGTCACGATACTGGACATCACGAAGGGCATCCTGCTGTTTGTCGTATATCTGAAACTCAGGCTTACCGGTGTCGGCTCCGACCATCTGTCTGATGCGCCGGGCAATCATCGCAGCCTGAGACTGGCGGGAAGTAACCAGGCTGGGATTTTCGTCACCATCTGACACGTTGCTCTTTTCATCGTCCGAATCGTAGTCTTTTTCTATTTCATCAAGTATGTGAAACTCAACATTAACAGTTTTGAGTTTCATTTGTGGTTCATCTTCAAGTGCCGGCCTTAATTTATGTGAATCGTCGTAGTCAATATTCGTAAAAGAGGCCGTCATTATTCGTGAAAATATCCTGTTTACAAAATCAAGGATTCCTTTGGCCGAGCGGAAATTAAGGTTGAGGTCAACACGTAAACCACTTGGCGCTTTTTTAGTCTCAGGCGAAGCATGCTTTAGCTGTTCGAGGAAAATATCCGGCTGGGCCCCACGAAAGGCATAAATACTTTGTTTGACGTCACCGACTTCGAGGACATTCCCGCCGGGACTGAGCATCTCGAGTATTCGCTGCTGGACGGAATTGATATCCTGATATTCGTCAACAAATATGTACTTGTATTTTTCCCGAAGGATTAGCGCCGTCTCAGATGGCTTTGTCCGGTCTTGTGAAGAATCTTCGGCGGTTAAAAGCTTCAATGCGTAATGCTCAAGGTCGGCAAAATCCAGACAATTCAGCGTACGCTTGGCATGGCTGTATAACTGGTTAAACTTCTTAACAAGCTCGACAAGTACTTTTGTCTGCAAACCAACCGAACCGCTTAAGCTATCGAGGTAAGCGGGATTTATCATCGCAAAGCGTGAAAGCTCATTGAAATCATCCACAGCTTTTCTGGCTGTTTTCTGCAACAAATCTGCTAACGGTTCGGACAGACCTTTGGGCTTATATGTTCTCGGCTTATCGAAATTCCTTATCGCCTCTGTGCATCTGTCCCATTGGCCGGTATTTATAAATTCTATACATTCTTCAACCGGCTTTATATGAGTATTCCGGAGCCACTTGGTTTGGTCGTCGGTTGCCTTGCTTTCGGCAAGTTGCTGGGCGTGCTGAAGCTGATTAAGAATGTCCCGCAGCTTATCTGCTACAATTCGTTTTTGTTTTTCGCCGATATCGGTTGTAAATGGATTAACGGCCTCGGCAAGCTGTGTAGCTCTTTCGCAGAAGTCCTGGCGTGAGACTACACCGTCGAGAAAATCGCTGATGTATATTATCTTTGTAAGAAAACCGTCATTTGTCCCAAGGTTCCGCCGATATAGAAGCTGCTCAAGAGCAGTCTGAAGGTTGCTTTGCTGCCAGGCCCAATCGATGGTTTTTTCAAGTGCCTCTGTTTTGAGGAGTTTTTGCTCGTCGCCGTCAATTACACCGAAAGTCGGGTCCAGGCCGAGCTTATAAAAATATTCCGTAATAAGCCGCTTGCAAAACGAATGTATCGTACTGATATCGGCGCCCTGGAGCAGCATAAGCTGGCGGCGAATGTGATTGTCCGGCTTTTCAAGAAATATATTTCTTAATCGAACCGTGATTCGAGACCGCATCTCTTCGGCAGCGGCTTCGGTGAAGGTCAATACGAGTATGTTGCGGACATCCGGACATAACGATTTGTCGGAAACGATATCGACACATCGGCCTGAAAGAACGGCGGTCTTGCCCGTACCGGCTGAGGCGGTAACGAGAATGTCACTGCCGCGAGCCTTAATAGCCCGTTTCTGCTGGTCGGTCCATTTAATCTTTTTTTCAGCCATCAACGACTTCCATCATTTCAAGAACTCGACTCTTTCCAAGCGATACCAAAGGCTTGTAGTCATTTATCTGCCAATCGAACCTACAAACGGAAAGATATTGACAATAACTGCACGGTGAATTTCCGCTCAAACGATAGGGCCTGACATCGATTTCGCCCGACAGTATTTGTCCGGCCGATTCGATTATCTTTTTCTCGGCAAATTTAAGCAGTTTTTCAAAGTCAACCGGCTCTAACGCCCCGCTGGTATTTTTTCTCCCGTACTGGTCACCTTTTTTAGTAACAAGGAAATTATAAAACCTGTTACTGTCTGAATTATCCAGATGGCGGAACAATTCGCCGTTGAATATCCCATGTGCTTTATAAGCATATTTTTCTGTTGTCTTCGGTATTTCATCAAGAGTGGTTTTTTCGGGGCTTACCTCGATGGGCATATAAAACGCACCCGCGACGTTTTTTATTTTCGAGCCAGTGGCATTGCGAACAGCCAACATATAGAGCGGCAATTGTATCTCAAAACCATGGCAAAATTCCGACCAGCTAAATTTTGCACTGTTTACGCTGCGTTTATAATCGAAAACAAGTGCAATTTTTTCGCCGCCAATATCCGCAATATCAAGCCGGTCGATTTTTCCGTTCAAAGACACTGTGCGGCCATCCGGCAGCGCAAGCTCATATTTGCCGAGTGTTTCAAGAGCATCTTTGGCCCGGCCAAATGAAACTTCCGAGAGGCTCGGCCTGAAATCCCCTGCCCGTACCATCTGGCCAACCGCTAAAACAAAATCCTCAAGAACATCAGCGGCGGAACTGATAATATAAGCATTGTGAGGCGAGCGGCGCCTGAAGTTTGAAATAAAGGAATTAGACTGAATAACCTGTTCTGTTTGCTTTTTGAGTATTTTTAACAGCTCTTCGTTTTCAATTGTCGCAAAATCCTTCTTTTGTTCATTTAGAGTCTTTAACAAAGCATCCAGAACATTATGATAAAAGGCGCCCATATCCAAAGGCTCAAACTTAAATTCTTTTCGCTGCTCCAAATGCAAAGTGTATCGGGCAAAATATTGATATGGACAGGCGGCAAAAGTGGTCAGTCTCGTTGCTGAGCTTTGTATCTGCCTGCCGAACAGCTCGGCGACAACACCGCTGTCCAAACTTGCAACATTGTCATAATTTATCGCAGAAAGAACGTTCGAACCTAATTCTGCAAGCTGGTCATCTGAACAAATATCCTCTAATAATTCATCAAGACTTTCATTATCTCCGGTTTGAAGGCTGAAGGTATCCCTTCCGAGCTGCGTACACAGTAAATCCGCAAGCTCCGTTTTACTGTGAACCTGTTCAATATTTATTTTCTCATTTGCGATTGATTCTTCATTAAGATTTTCGAACAGCGATTCGAGATTGTCTAT
>DAOUVA010000214.1 GCA_030667885.1 Phycisphaerae bacterium | reverse complement strand
TGACTATACAGGTTCTTTAATAGTGCCGGATATTTTGAACCATGCGGGGTATGGCAATAGCTGCAGCCATCTTTAGTCTGCGAAAGAGCTGAGACTAAGAATTCTAATTTATCGGAGCCGGTCCCCATCGATTTCGCCGACAAAGACACGCCATCAGGCGGATGGCCATCGTGGCAGGTCATACAGAATTCCGTACGCGTACCCGTCCATGGCTCGGTCCCGCCGGAATCCGGGTCGATCAGACTTACGACACCACTGCGATGTTTACTTTTGTCATGACATAACAGGCAGTCTTTGTCCGTAATCTCGCCGGGAATGTGCTTCGAAGCCAAATTAAATTCTCCACCGGAGCCCAGGATTTGTCTGCGGCCAAATACACCTTTGCGCGGATGGCAATTGGCACACACCTTGTTCCTCAGACCAAAGTCATCGGTACCGGCCTGGCCTACATGGCAGTATTGGCAGTTCTCATCCTTCTTGTGGTGATAATCCGAATCACCGTGACAATCAATACAACCCTCCTGATGAGGCAGCTCTAAATCAATTGCGAACTTGCCCGAACTGAGTTTACCTTTCCAAGCCCCTCGTGCAGGAGCCGGCTCAATTTGAGCCAGCGTATCGTCATTGACTTCGTTGTTGTACACGGCGCTGAACTTCCCGACCGCTAATGTCACCTGGTCGCCGAGAGCAACGACCGCACCTTCGACTTCGGCTTCAAAAGCTTTCCCAGGGGCAATCCTCTGGACCGGATTACTGCGTCTCGAACGCATCCGACGGCCATCACTGGCTTTAATGCTCAAAGCCTGTCCGCTGCTATTAACAATATCAAGGTTTTTAACGGCGTCGGCCGCCTTGTAATAGAAGTCAATTGGTTGGTCGGTCGTGTTCTCAAATTTTAATTTGGCCGCGACTACGTCACCGACAATAAAAGTTTCCGGATCGATACTTAGCCCACAGCGAAGACCGTTAACTGTCAGTCCCCATTGCGGCACCGGTGGCGGCGGCATCCGGCCACCGTTGGCGATAAGTTTTTTCAGCACTCTTTCAACAGGTGGAATTCTAAAATCAAACGGCCCCGGCCCGGCGTAAAAGGCGACCTTACCGTCAATATCAGTAACGGTAACGCGGACAGGCCAGGACTTATAATCGTCATTGACCTTGCCGTCCATACCGTCTATGACCATCGGTATGGTAAATTTATACTTGGCAACACACTCGCTCGCGAGAATAGTCCGCTCATCAAGGTCTTTCGGTCTGCCGATGATACCCGTTTTGTTGTCCTCTCTCAACATTTCAGGGTGGGCCTCGCGGATATAAACAATCAGGAACTCGATATCTTCATTGTACGACGCGTACAATCTTTCCATGTCTGCTGCACGGGACGTAAACGGGGGTCACGTATAGCTCGACATAATCATACAGACCGGCTTTTTACCCCGGAAGGAAGATAATTTCACTGTATCGGTTTCGCTGATTACTCCTTGAGATTTCCCTGTCTCATCCGTTTTAATCACCAGTCTGGGCAACTCAAAATCAGGTGGGAACTCTCCTATATTAATCTTGGGATTATAACCCCGAGGCATTTTCCTTTGTTGACCTTCTCCGATATTTGCTATCAGAGATACCAGCAGAAATACGATTGTCAAACAGAAGGGGATGTTTCGAAAAACTTTTCTGCAAACTCGTTTCATCGTTAACTCCTTATCCTAAATCAGTAGAATATTATATATTCTGCCTGATTTAATCCTCCGAATCAATAATAATCATTGCAGGTTACTCCAATTTCTCAATATCGAGAGGAGTGTTTGTTTTTGAATTTTCAAAGATACTGCCGAGTGTCAAAGCGCCGGGGCCGCAGCCGACGCACTCAAGGCATCGAACGCACCGTGAGTCATTCGGGCTCTTCTCCGGCTCTATGCCGTATTCGCACATCTTATGGCACTGTTTACACTCGGTACACTGATAAGGATTAAATCTCAGGAAAAGCGCCGATACACGATTGAAAAGTGAAAATATCGCACCAAGCGGACACAGTATCCTGCACCACGGTCTTTTGATGAAAAAGATAGCTATTAAAAACAGACCGAGGATAGTCAGCTTCAATGCGCTCGGCCAGATAATCTCCTTACCTCCAATCGCCTGGCCGACCATATTAGGCACGGCCGCTTCGAGCGCCCCGGCCGGACAAACCCGGCAGACAAAAAGCCAATGCCCTTCGCCGAAAAAATATGGAACTGCAAGCACAGTGACAATCAAAACCACATAACGCAAATTACCAGTCCATTTCGGCAGGTCGAACCTGGGTGTTGGAACTTTGGCGACAAGGTCTTGGAGAAAGCCGAAGGGACAAACCCAGCCGCATATAAGAGTTCCAAACAAAACGCCGACCGCGATTAATAAGCCGACTGCTATAAATGGAAAAATATGCAGTGCGCCGAACTGGGCGATGATTCCGATAGGACAGGCGAAAGTTGACAGCGGGCAGGCGTAACAATGAAACACAGGCGAGCATACAGTGTGCATACGCAGACCCAAGGGGTCGAGCCAAACCAGAAGGAATGCCGATTGCACCCACATCCGCCAGCCGATAAATTTTGAAGCGAGTTTGCTTAATTTAGTTTTTTCGACCATGGGCACCATGGTCTCCTTTTTAAGTGCCTCACGTAGCGCATGCTTCAGGAGATTGGCCGGTGTATGTTTGCTTTATCTTACCCGACTCATCTCGCCTTACGCCGCCTACTGAAGCTTCTTTGATAAGAGCCGGTTCCGATTTGGCAACCGCCGGTGAACCGTCCTGGTTTTGGGGTAAAACGTTCGTCGAATGAAAAACCGCACCGTACGTGATTAAAACCGCCCCAAGCAGAATAAACAGGAAAAAAACGATGATTTTTGTATTTTTTGTCAGCATGAAAACGACTTCTGTTATTCAAATACTCTGTAATTCATTATACTTTTATATCGGCCGGGGACAAGAAAATAGTCCTGTTTTATCCGGCCTGGAAATAAATGGCGGAGGCGAATGGGAATCGAACCCACCCGGGACCTTATCAGCCCCACACTGGCTTTGAAGACCAGGGGCACCACCAGGCACCAGTCACCTCCACATAGTTTTTTTGCTTTATCAGATACCATAGTAATTAATCCACTTTGCCCTGTCAATGAGTATATACCCCGTTTGAAATTGGCACCCTTTAGGGTGGTAAATTCCGCGAGCAGCATTAATAATATCATTGTAAGATTCCTATCCACGCAAAAGCGTTCATTTTTGCCCTTTCGACAAATTGGGTTTGAATTGGCTTTGAATTGGGTTTGTTTTGGCTTAAATTGGCTTTGAATTGGCTTTGATTGGGTTTGTTTGTCTGAATAACCAATTGTCCCACATATCCGTATCTCGCTGTTAGATAAGTGTTTATGATGATTTTGGCCTACTTGACATTGGGTTTGTTTTGCATAAAAAGGGTAGATTTGTCGAACATTCTCTACAGTTGTAGAGGGCAAGTTAGTTAAGAGTGAGCTAAAGTGCCTAAAGTGAGCTAAAGCTGGATTCTCGATGTTCATGGTTGGTAATTCGGTTAAGGATTTTCCGTTTCGCTTCAATATTGACTCCGCCAAAAGACTGTGTACGTTCGAGATTTACGAATCTGGGTCTTCTGACCCTGTGCTCTTGGCCTTCTGGCCGGGGTGCGTAGGCAGTTTGTAAAAAAGTAAAAATGAAAATGTCTATTTTTCGTCGCCTATGGGCGATTTACGTTAGCCATCCGGCTAATATATGCGTATTATAACATATTATGCGTTGAATTTCAATTGAAATCATAAAAAGTCTCCTTGACTACCCACTGTATGCCTGACGTTCGATTACGGCTGGGGATAGTCAAATGACTACGAGCTTATTCAGGTTAGAAAGCTGGATGCTCGATTATGCGGACAGCTTTAATTCTTCCGGCTGCAACTATGTTTTTTCATGTTCAGACTGAACAATTGTTGAGGCACCACATCAATAATCACGTACGATTACGCCATCTTTTCCTACCAAATACTGATCTGAGCTTTTAACCTTCAAATTATAGACCTTGCCGACGAAAGGCGTTGTTCTGGTTGAAATGCTTTTAATAGTAACTGAGCCATTTAATGTTTTCAGCTTGAGGCCGTTTCTTAGGCCTTGTGCGGCTAACCATCGTCCGGAATCGAGCATGAAGCAGTGTGAATCTACAACGCTGATGCAATTTCCGTTTTCAAGCATTATATCGCGACATTCGAATATGCCCACGTGCTCTTCGAGTTTTTCAATTTGCCCTAAGGGTGCTGTCGGCGCAGCGCAGCCGAACTTGCCGACAATCTGGCCCCGGGCGACTTTTGAGATTTGCACAAGAGCTCCATTTACCCAGACATCGGTATTGGCAGGAAAGCATCCTCTGCCTTTAGGCGGAGGCGCCCCCTTGTTGTCAAGCACGACTTTGAGGTTAATTGCTCCGGCCTTTGTGTGAACAGTACCGTACGACACATCCCTTGGGCTATCTCCCCGAATAGAAGCATTGATTTGAACCGCCCCTTCGAAGATTCCATAAGCTTTGAACTTGCCGTCTGCGTCAGTTCGTGAGTTAATACCAACCTGGTCTTTGCCGGTACAGTAAACCCAGGCATTAGTCACTGGTTTATCATTTTTGTCAACCACCACACCTGAGACCGAGAACTGTCCTCTGTCCAAGACTATATGGCCTTTTTCTATTCGATTACCAGGCGTTTCCTTAGTCTGAAAATCGAATTTGTATCTGCGGTATCCCGTTGCTCTGGCAATCACACTATAATTATGTCCCAGAGGCAAGGCACTGATATCGAATTTTCCTTCCATGTTGGGTTCCATGATGACGGGCGAAAGGGGCTCGCGCCAATCGAAGGCCTGCAATAGCATATGAATTTGTGCATTTTGAATTCCTTTATCATGGGGATCCACAACTTTGCCGGCGAGAATCGCGCCTTGTTCGAGCTTGATATTAAGCGTATTTACATCTTCATTAAATTCCACGAAAGCGACGAGATTACGCTGCAGGTGTCGGGCTAAAAAGTGGTATTTACGTATGCTCGCTTCCGAGCTTTTAGTGAATTTGTGTACTTCGAACCTTCCTTCGGGATACTCTCGAAAAAACCAATCCCCGCCCGGTATTGTTTTCAGATAGACTCCATCAATCGGTATACCTGCATCATCCCGTACGACACCTGTAATGGCCATGCGGGTAGCAGGTTTAATTTCCGGTTTCTTCTCCTGAGCAATGTTGAATTCGGCAGTCCCTTTTGGTAGGGCAATTTTCAAGACTTTTTTATCACTGTCGGCATTACCTGTAAATACAATGCGAAATCCAACTACATCACGTGGATTCAAGCTTGAGTAACGAGATGAAGAATGACAGTTCTTTGCATTTTTGATCCAATTACCACCCTTACAAATATCTTCGGAGCACCATTCCGAGACATTACCATGCATGTCATACAGATCCCATTCGTTCGATTTCTTTTGGCCTACCGGGTGTGTCGAACCTTTACTGTTGTCGTAGTACCATGCGTACGAGTCAAGTTGTGAGTAATCAGGATCATCACCGTAGTGGAAGCTCGTTTTCGAACCGGCCCGGCAGGCATATTCCCACTCATTCTCAGACGGTAAACGAAAATTGCTGCCAAGCCTTTTGCAGAATTCCACCGCTTCTTCCCATGAGACGTAATATATAGGATGTTCAGGGCCGACTCCTTTCAGGTGCCAGAAAGAATTTACCTTTTTATGTTGCTGACTTACTGTTGTTCCCATCACTACCTTCCATTGGGCCTGTGTTACTTCGTATTTGCCCATGTAGAACGGCTTAGTGATGCGAACTTCGTGGACGGGCCCTTCGTCATCAAATCGGCCTTCCTCTGAGGGTGGCAAGCCCATACGGAAACTACCGGCAGGAATTCGAACGAACTCCATTTTGGGCCCTTCGCCCTGGTACTCCGGCGCCTTATCACAACCGGCCATTAACATCGCCGTCGTCACCATGATTAACGCATTTTTCAGACTTGTTGAATTGAACATGATCAGGCCTTTCTTTATTGACCAATATTCTTAAGTTATTCACCTTCATTAAATAATACGCACAACAGGCCAAAAAAAACAAAAAAATTCAGCAGGAATTGGTCAGATACTTTTTAATTCTCTTGCAAACAAGCCACTTGAGACAAGTTATCCATCCTACGAATTTTCATTCCGTCAGGAATTTTTTAGCTGTTCGTAAGAGAGCATTGTTGTTGAACCACCGAAGCCGTCTTACTTTTAATAACCAGGATTCTCGGGACATTTGTTATGGCATAGTGAAAATAACTTTGTTATTCTTATCCAAGAAGCCTACCTTACCATTCTCCTGGTTAACGCGAATATTCACCGATTTTTCGTTATCCCCACCTAAAAATAAAGATGCAGCTTTGTTATTATCCTGTATTGAAAGACCAGCTTGAACATCCGACTTACGTGGTCCCTTTATTAAACTAATTGATGTCCCGCCAAGATTAACCTCAGGCGAATAAATACTGCTTAAGATAATACCACCAGGATTTTGGCTTGGCTCTCGAGCATCAAACAAAGACAGTGACGAGCCATTATCATCAACATTTGCTATAAACAGCGGAGCTTCAGCGTGCTTCATTAACATCAAGTTAACACCTTCTCTATGAGCCGACATTATAATTCTTCGCTTATGGCCTTGCCCTGGAGCTGTTAGTACGATGGCAGAACCGTTAGAATCGGCGCTGAGAACTATACCCGTCTCTCCATCCGGGGCAAGGACCTCGATCCGCCTGGCCTGCAGGACTTCCGGTATCGAATCGGGAAGTTTTGCACCGACAGTCAATGAGATGAGAAGTAAGACTGCGAATAATCCTGTCATATATCTCCAACGGCGGTTTATCCTTTCAAGCGATTCTATTCTTTTTTCAATTTCTAACATCGTTATTTCTCCTTATTTTGCTCGTAAAAGACCATTGTGGGTGAGCCTCCGAAGCTTATGCCCATCCAGGCGGCTTCGTCAATCTCGTCCTGGGTGAAGCCTTTTTCTTTTGCTTTTTTCAGGTGGATTTTAAGGCACGGCTCGCAGCGCAACGCAACCGAGAGAGCGATAGCCATCGCCTGCTTGGTATAGGCGTCGAGGCCGTGGGGGGCACTGGCTGAGCCGAGGAAATCTATGAATTTGGATTTGATTTGGGCGATATCGGAAGCATCGCCCTTAGCGGGGCCGGAAGAGCTTACCGCATCGGCGCAACAGGGGACTTCTTCAGTTTGCGGCT
>DAOUVA010000486.1 GCA_030667885.1 Phycisphaerae bacterium | reverse complement strand
TCACCTACTCACCTCCGCAATACACAATACGAATTTTATCCTTGCCTTGCCCCCTCCCCGCACCGTAACATACCATCGACGTGCGGGTGTGTCTTAAGTTCTTGGAAACACAAAATACAATGGTATGCCATGCATACCATTGTTGACTAAACAAGTAAGACATATAGTAACTGCTGTCTGTATCATGAAACATGAAAGGAATGGATAATGAATGAAGAGGAACGCCCCGGTGGTTTGACTGCCCTCGCAGTAATTAATTTCATTTTTTCCGGATTGGGTCTTATCGGGCTCATTTTGATGGCCGGTCTCTTTGCTTTAAGAGGAAAGATACTAACCGATGACATGCTTGAAATTCAAAAAGCTCAGATTGAGGCATTTCAAAATATGGGGCTTCCTGTATTCATTTTTATCTTCATCCTTTCCCTCGTATCCAGTGTGCTTTTACTCCTGGCCGGTATAGGTTATCTCAAACAGAAAAAGTTCCTGGGCAGGAACATCGGCAATCTCTATGCCATCATTATGATTATCCGCAGTGTTGTCTCCGCAATAATGTTCCCGGCCAAACTTGGAGGCGGTTTTACTTTCGGCACCATCATCGGCCTGATTTATCCGGTACTTACACTTATTCTACTCAACACTACCTTTAAGGAGGACCTGACCAACTAAAGCCGGACAATTCTCTTGGTATCGTTAAAAGTTGCCAGTTCAGGACAAATGAATCTGAAAACAATAAACTTCGCCCACATTCGCCTTATCAGTCTTTACTGGAGCCGGTATGCCGTACGCAGTGGCTCGGGTCTGGTATATCTTATGATTGCGCTGGTCTTCGGCCTTTCTGTAGCTCATATAATAATCATGCCTATCGAACAATTAATGGCACTGCAAAAAAAACAAATGGGCCAGGTAGATCCTCAGCTTATCAGGAAAACAATTATCGATATAGGCCAGCCGATTATCCAGTTTGTTTTGGGAATAAAATCATTTGAACAAGTCACCAAAGAAGCTGCATCACCTCAGCCCCGCCTTCCGAATGATACTTCAAATGCGGTACAATCCGGAAATAACACCTCCGGCTTCGACCCCTGGACGAATTTTCTTATTGAGAAAAAGCCCGCTCTATTATCAGTGATTTTTCTTATACTGATATTCGGCATGCCTTTTGTGATTTCCTTTCTGGCCTTTAACCAAATCAGCGGGGATGTTCAGAACCATGGCCTGCGATACCTGCTCTTGAGAACCGAACGGTGCAACATCTTTTTCGGCCGTTTTATTGGGACCGCCCTTTTTTCAACCGCCGTTATGGCAATTATCGTCGCTACCATTACTTTTTATCTCGGCATGAAGACCAGACTCTATCCCGCTCCTGACCTGGCAATTTGGGCGGTGCAGGGCTTTCTGGCTCTGGCGATTCTTATGGTGCCTTATATCGCTGTATGTTCGCTGATTTCCGCATCAGTAAACTCTCCGTTCCTCTCCCTAATCCTGGCGAAAGTGGTAATCGCCGGTGTACTGCTTATGGCAATCCTCGGTAGCTTTGCATGGAAACCCGCCAAATATCTCTTGTATGCCCTGCCCTGGGGATGGCAAAATAATCTGCTCCATCCGGCCCCGGCCCATTGGCTCGGTGCTGTGTTGGCGTCTCTGGCCTATACGGCATTTTTTCTGACACTGGGTTATATCCGATTTGAAACGCGCGATCTTTAGGTTTGAAAATGACGAACGTTGTCTCCATAAAAGAATTATCAAAAAAATTCGGTCGCATTCAGGCCCTTAACAAGGTGTCCTTCGATATCCCGTCAAATTCCATTTTTGGCCTGCTCGGCCCAAACGGTGCCGGAAAGACCACCCTTTTTTCCATCATCGCAGATTTCCTCAAAGCCGATGCCGGCACGGTCGAGGTCCTCGGCATCGATACCCGTTACATTTCACGTCTGCAGGGACGACTGAGTATCCTGCCCCAGGATTCGCAGTTCCAGCGCAATGTCCCCATCCTTGACCAGCTCGTTTTTTTTCGCCTTCTTGCCGGCCGCACAAAGAAACAGGCCAACGAGGAGGTCTTACACAGCCTTGAGTTGGTCGGATTGAAATCGGTTGCTAAAAGGCGTGTCAACAGTTTATCTCACGGTATGGTTAAACGCCTCGGTATTGCTCAGGCCTTTCTGGGCAGCCCCGAAGTTATCCTTCTCGATGAACCAACTGCCGGCCTCGACCCAGCCAGTGCCCGGCAGATTCGTGACCTCATTAAGCAACTGCAGCAGCACGCGACTATCGTAGTCAGTTCCCACAACCTGGACGAAGTCCAGGAACTCTGCGATCATGTGGCGATTTTGGACCACGGCAATCTGGTTCTGGCCGGTTCCGTTGATGAAATTACTCGCGCCGACCGCGAATATAATCTGTCCCTGTCACGCCCGCTGAAAGAAAGCGAACTCGAAAAGCTTACCTCAATTGAAGGCGTCCGTAGCATAAAAATGCTCTCTATTCCCGCCGCAAGCCAGAACAAAAAATCGACCGACTATTTAGTGACCCTTAACTTATCCGCCGACCACCTCGATCAGGATGCGGTTATTACGCCTGTTCTGCGAACTCTTTTGGATATGTCCGTCACCCCGCGAAAACTCACCGAGGGCCGCAGCCTGGAAACTCAATTCCTCGAAGTAACCGGCGCTCAATCGGATAGCTCTTAATTCTGAATTCTCCCGCTGTCTATTCCGAGCGTAGCAAAGTCGAACCGCAGTCCACTATTTTTTAGCGGGCTTCTTCTGGCGTTTGAACTCCACCGTGAAATTAGGATAATCGGAAAGCTCCTCGGAGCTGTACACCTCATGAATATCCCACTTCATTGTTTTGGCATCAACTTTAGAGTGGGCAAAACCCATTTTATTGGTCTGCCAGTCGGCACTGGTGTGTTCGTGTTTAAGCACGGCCTTATCGCCGTCGGCTTCCCATATCCCTTTGCCGGTCCCGCCTTTGTTATCCACAGTTATCTGTACGACCTGGTCTTCGGCCGGTTTGTAGAAGATCATAGCACGGTACTCGTTACCAGCAAATTTAAGCAGCATCGTCATAAGATGTTTATCGAGCTCCCATTTATAAACCAGTTCAATTTTGTCGCCCTCGTCACTCGTGGCCTCCCAATTGCCTATCATCCAGTCGAAGCCGCCTTCTGTTACAAGGTCACC
>DAOUVA010000331.1 GCA_030667885.1 Phycisphaerae bacterium | reverse complement strand
TACGCTGTTACCTCTTTCGGTCAGCAACTTAACCGATTTCCGGAAAAACTTCCACTGTAGTGACGTATCAAGCTTAACCCATGGGAAATCTTTTTGGGTAGTCCCTTTCTCTGTCCAGGAGACATATTCGTTTTGATTATCGTTTACCAGAATTGGAAGCTCAAGAGTTATAGCACCGGCAGGATTTTTAAAGGGGTGCTCCAGTGTCCATGCAGGTATATCCATATTCTCAAAATAAGTTATTTTCAAATGTGACGCCCAGTTTAAGATAGGGACATATCGCTCTGTTACAGCGGAAAACCTCTCTGAATATGTCTCTCTATAACAGGGTATTTTTGGGAAAAACTGAGGGGCCAATTTGGGATGATTGAAACTAAACTCTTTTGTGGATTGTAAATCCTGTTTACTGGAACTCATCCATAAAGGATTAAAATGCAGCACAATCTTCTTATCCGAGATGTCACGGCCGTAGTATTTCAGCAAACCCGATAATGCCACGGGATGGATGCCATCCACACCTAAATTAGCAACTTGGTCCCGGCCAGTCATTTGGTTGAGATAATGTGACAAGGTGTTATCCTGAGAGACGTAATGGCCCCAAACGACGGAATCTCCAATTACAAGTGTCTCGTATTTTGAGTTTGCCCATCGGCAGTATCGGTTGTACAACCAGTAGTCGCTGCTTAACTCATAAGGCAGGCGAAAGTCGGGTCCAGGCTCAAATTTCTCCACCCGCTGCCAAAGCCCGGGTCCAAAACAAAACAAAAATGTAGCAACTATACAGACGAAAATCAATTCATATCCGGATAATCGAACACAATTAGAACTGAAAGCAACCTCAGATTTCCCGGGAGGACATGAAATTTTTTGATTCTCTAATATGCCGCTTTCATTCATCGCATTTTACCTTTAGTTAAAGGTCTCACTAATATCAGAACTGCAGGTAGATAAACGCTTTGTCGCTTGCAGGAGCAAAGACCACCAGATATAAAATCAACAAAAGAACAATTCCTATGCGGACGAATCTTAGCTCAAGGACCCATTTAATACTGGATTCATAAGCAAACTGATAAAGCCACACAGCAAAAATCAAAACCAGAGCAAGCAATGGACAATAAGGATTTTGAAGTCCGGAACTAAACATTCTTACCAAAATCACCCATGCGTCACTTATTGTTTCAGCCCGGAAGAAAATCCACGCAAAACTGACAAAGATAAACACAAACAGTTGTTTGGCTATTTTCGGCACCCTATCTTTGTAGAACGAGGTTTTTTCCAACTCCCGTGTACAAGAACTTCCGATGGCATGGACGACACCCCAGATGACGAATGTCCAGGCCGCACCATGCCACAATCCTGAAATTACCAAAGTAAGAAACATATTTCTGTAGGTGTTAAACCTGCCCTTGCGGTTGCCTCCGAGAGGAATATAGACATAGTCTTTGAACCAGGAGGAAAGGCTGATATGCCATCTTGCCCAGAAATCGCCCAGACCCGTTGCCAAATATGGATTATTGAAATTCAGCATTAAGCGAAAGCCCATCATTCGCGCCACGCCCCGTGCCATATCCGTGTATCCGCTGAAGTCGAAATATATCTGCCAGGAAAACAAAAAAGTGGCCAAAATCAACGCGGGGGTATGAAACTGCTCAGGGGCATCATACACTTTGTCAACATACATAGACAAATAGTCTGCTAAAGCGACTTTCTTGAAAAAACCGACGACAAAAAGGGAAATACCTTCTGTCACATCCTGTACGGAAACCTTTGCCGGTTTATGCAATTGGGGGAGTAAATTTTTAGCCCTTTCAATCGGCCCGGCCAGTAATCGCGGGAAGAGTGAGACAAAAGTAGCATACTTTATTAAGCTCGTCTCTCTCTCAATATTACCACGATAGAAATCAATTGTGTAGCTCATTGACTGGAAGATATAGAACGATATGCCCACAGGTAAAAGTATGCCTGGAGAAGCAAGGACAAATGGAATTTTCAGTGATGACAGCAGAAGGTTTATGTTGTCGGTAATGAATAAGCCATATTTGAAAAAGCCAAGCAGTCCGAGATTATTTATAATGCTAAAGGAAAGCCACATTTTCCTTCGTGTACTTTTTTCCATTTTCATCACGACGATGTAGTCAATCAGGGTCGAATACGAAATAATAATCAGATATAAAGGATTGAAGCAGGCATAAAAGAAATATGAAGATGCCAAAAGCCATGGAAATCTGAGCCTGGTGTTCTTGAGAGCCAGGTAGGCTGGATAGACAATAATAAAAAATAGTGCAAACGGCCAGGTATGAAATAACATTCCTTGTATCCCTTTATCTCGTCAATACCTGAATGTGAGCCTCTACCGAAGCAGCCAGCCCTTCCAGACCGTAGCCCCCTTCAAGAACGGACACAAGCCGACCTTCACAGCACTTTTCGGATATGTCTTTGACGATCTGTGTCAGTTGAGCAAATCCTTCAGCAGTGATCTTCATACCGCCGAGCAGGTCATCTTTATGGGCATCAAATCCGGCAGAAATGAGGACAAAGTCGGGAGAAAAGGCAAGGGCAGCAGGCTCAAGTTTCTCTTTGAATACCTTCACATAATCAGCATCTCCGGAACCAATCGGCAAAGGGACGTTAATGTTATAATTCAAACCTTTTCCGACGCCCTTTTCTGCTTCGCTCCCGGTGCCCGGATAGAAAGGGTACTGGTGAGTACTAAAGTACAGAACCGAAGGATCTTCGTAGAACATCGCCTGAGTACCGTTGCCATGGTGCACATCCCAATCCACAATTAGTATATCCGAGAGGTTATGTTTCTTTTGAATATATCTTGCACCGACAGCAACATTGTTAAAGATACAGAATCCCATAGCTTTATCTTTTAGTGCATGATGGCCCGGAGGACGGACCGCACAAAAGGCATTCGTGACTTTTTTTTCTACGACAGCATCAATCGCGGAAAGTACCCCTCCTGCTGCTGCCAGCGCTGCTTCATAGGATTGTGTGGATATCGGAACATCCATGGAATCAAGATAACCTGCATTGTTCTCGCAACTTTTTTTAACACGCCGTATATATTCGGGAGAGTGAACCTTTGTCAGCCATTCGGATGGGACGGGCTTCGGGGATAGTTTGAATAATTGAGAGTATAATCCACTTGCCTTCAAACTCTCTGTTATCGCGACTAATCTCTGAGATGATTCCGGATGGCCTTCGGTTGTTTTGTGTTCGAGATAGATGTCGTCATAGACCAGTGCCGTCTTAGATGTTTTTTGGGTCTGCCCTTTTGTTACCATATTCTCCTCGGGAGATTTGTTATTAGACGCCTTTCTTACACATCGAAATCCTATAGCATCACTCGCAAGACAGGTATCATCGATAGAAGGGTCGCTCGAACGATATGATGAACGGCAACTGTCGGCGCTGGAGTTCCATGCTCCGCCTCTCAAAACCCTTTCCTTACCTTTAGTTGGTCCTTTCGGATTCTTTTGGTCGCTATTTTGGTAATAAACCTCGGAATAAAAATCATTGCACCATTCTGACACATTTCCATGCATATCATAAAGACCCCATGTATTGGGTTTCTTCTTTCCTATAAGATGTGTTTTTTCTGATGCGTTCTCAGCGAACCATGCATGGTCCTTTAAGTTCCGGACATCGTTACCAAAGCTGAAATTTGTGCTGGTGCCGGCCCGACAAGCATACTCCCATTCGGCCTCCGTGGGCAATCTGTACCCATTTGCCTGGAAATTACATTCCCAGGTCTCTTCATCGTAGCAAGGTTCGAGACCCTCGGCGAGTGAACGCTCGTTGCAAAATAGAGTAGCATCGGTCCAGTTAATCTGCTCTAAAGGATTATTCGGATCTTTGAAATGAGAAGGATCGGAGATTTGAAATTTCTTGAATTGCTCTTGAACCACCTCATATCTGTCCATCCAGAATGAGCTGATCCATACCTTATGCACCGGTGACTCATCCGGTGAACTGTTCGAACTGCCCATACCAAACCAGCCTTCAGGAATTTTTGCCATCTCAATTCCTGTCTTTGTTGTTATAACCTCCAGCGTACCAGCCTCATCCTCAACACGTCGGCAACCTGAAACAATTGTCAATAGAATCAGCAGACAAAGGGCTTTACTCATCAAATTTTTATATGGGATAGTCATTAACTATTTTCCTTCTTTTCAGCTTTTTTTTGTAAGTGCCGGTAAAACGAATCTTTGGTTTCAACGTTTTATTGCTGTAATCGGCACCCAATCAGGTTCTTTGTTGTGATTGCCGTCTCTGGTGATTTCCACCCATTTGCCTGCCATATCACTGATACAAATATTCCAGTTTGGCGCTTTACCGCCTACCATTTCAGTTGCCTTTGGGCCGTGACTGAAAGCAATGTACTTGTCATCCGGCGAGAAATCAGTGTGATATATCTCATATTCTTCTCGACACTTGATAACACGGCGAACATCAGTCACTTGAGGGGCAGAGGACGCAAAATTGATATTAGCCATGCCTAAATCCCAATCAGTCAATCCCCATGTTATCTTATTACCAACGAAACTAAAATCAGGCCTGCAACCCGTGACACCAAACTTAGTTAAATCATAAACTTTGGTGCCGTCGGCCTGGATTGCCAGGTTGGCATGTTTGAAATCCATGCCTCCGTGTACTGTAGCAAGAAACCAATTACCGTCCGGCGACCAGCAAATATTATAAAGATGATAAAGACTTTTATTTTGATGCTCTCTGTGTTGCTTCGTATCTATATCGTAAAAGAAAATCCCCGTAGTGGCATAGTCTGTAATGGTGTAACGGGGAAATTCCCCCTTTAGATAAGCGATAGTTTTGCTATCAGAACTCCAACATGGCTGCCGGGCATTATCAGCAACTTTGACCCTTCCGGTTCCATCGATGTTGATATAATAGACATTTCGAACTTTCTTTCTACCAACTCCTTCATCCGCAACAAAAGAAACTTTGCTACCATCTGGAGAAGCGTGGGGATATAGCTCATCCACATCAGGAGTCATGGTTAGATTAACTGGATTGGAGCCATCGGCATTTATCAGGTATAGTTCCCAGTTGTCTTTGCCATTAGTCTTACGATAGGTTTCATATACAATTCTGAAAGGGACTTGTTTGAGGTTTAGCTCAGATTTTGGATAAGGTGTTTGCCTAAGCTTAGAATCATCCGGCAACCTTGTGGCACAAAGAGCATCATTGCCCACAAGCAAAGCCAATACAAGAGTAAAAAAAGCATATCGTTTCATTGTATTTTTCTCCTCTTAATCAGTGGTCTTTTGTGAAATCGGCACCCAATCAGGATTCTTGTTGTGCTTTCCGTCAGTAGTAATTTTCACCCACTTTCCGGACATATCACTTACACATATATCCCAACCTCTCGCTTTACCTCCAACCTGCTGCGCTCCATTAAAGGGGCCGTAACTGAAAGCAATGTACTGTCCATCCGGCGAAAAATCGACATGATAAACTTTGGACTGCCGCAGGCATTCGAGAATCTGGCGTATGTTAGTCACCTTGGGTGTAG
>DAOUVA010000481.1 GCA_030667885.1 Phycisphaerae bacterium | reverse complement strand
TGGCGTCCGATATTTTTATGAAAAAATCTCTATTTAGCCAAAAAATAACATATATTCGGACTCGATTTGAAAAAATTGGGGTTTGTAGTGTCAAAATGGTGTCAGACTGTCACCGAGTTTGAGGCAACAGTCCAACAATTCATTTGGAGGGAAAAATCCACTTGAACTATAAGCAGAGTGTGCGAGAATATGCATCATTGATCTGCATTGAAAGTATTTACATTAATATAAATTATAGCACCCGATGACATAGAAGCCGTGAGAGGTATTCGACATTTGAAAGTATAGAGCTTCCGAAGACCTATTGATTGAATCCTTGAGATTCAAAGGAGATTATAAGTGAAAATTGACTCCGCTTGTCTAACTGTTATATATTGCTGTGTTATCGCTGTCTGCACAGGTTGCTTGCTGTCTGGCCAGCAAGACAAGGAGCTATCTACGTTTAAAAAACAAGAGGATTTTCGCTGGCCTGAAGGAAAGCGCGCTGCCATCAGTCTTACTTTTGACGATGCGCGACATAGTCAGGTTACCCAAGGCTTGCCGATTCTGGATGAATACGGCACGAAAGCCACTTTCTATGTTTCGATTCGCAATCTTGAGGGACAGTTGGATGCATGGAAGAGAGCGGCGATTAACGGCCACGAAATCGGCAATCATACACTTACTCATCCATGTTCGGGTAACTTTCCCTTCATAGGCGACAGGGCTCTTGAAGATTATACGCTCGATAAGATGCGGCATGAATTAGTGGAAGCAAACAATATTATTGAAAGCCAGCTCGGTGTCAGGCCTGTTTCTTTCGCCTATCCTTGCGGGCAGAAATTTGTAGGACGGGGACAAAACCTCAAAAGTTATGTACCTCTTGTGGCAGAGGAATTTTTGACCGGCCGTGGCTGGATGGACGAATGGGCAAACGATCCGGCTTTCTGCGATATGGCAAACCTGATGGCAATGGAGCTGGACGGCAAGGATTTCAAACAGGTCAAACAGTTGATCGACAGGACCCTAACAAACGGCGGGTGGCTGATTTTTTGCGGCCACGAAATCGGTGAGAAAGGGCGCCAGACCACGTACTCGTCAACCCTCCGGGCACTTTGCGAATATGCTCAGGACCCGACCAATGGTATATGGCTCGATTCCGTTCAGGCGGTTGCCAATTACATCCGTAAACAACGCACTGATACGAAGGAGTTTTAGCAATGAAAGAGATGAAGATAAATCGTCGTAAGTTCCTGAGAAAAGCGACATCAGCAGCTTTAGCAACAACGAGCTTTTCGTACATTGTCCCCGCGGCGGCTTTGGACAAAGACGACCACGTCTCTCCGAGCAACCGGATAACTATGGGCTTCATCGGAGTGGGCGGGATGGGAACCAACAATATGAGGGCGTTCTTAAATCAGCCTGATGTGCAGGTTGTTGCTGTCTGTGATGTCGTAAAAGCCAGCAATGAATATGGCCACTGGTATAAGAATGGATGGCAAGGTCCGTGGTTTGGGCGGGAACCTGCACAAAAAATAGTGAACGACTTTTATTCTCAAAAGACCCAATCAAGTCGTTATAACAGTTGTGATGCGTACAGTGATTTCCGCGATGTACTCGCAAGAGACGATATCAATGCTGTTTGTATAACAACGCCTGACCACTGGCATGCGATCCCGGCAATAATGGCCGCTACAGCCGGAAAACACATCTACTGTGAGAAGCCCATGAGTTTAACTATTGCAGAAGGTCGTGCCATGATTGAAGCTGTTCGGCGTTATGGCGTCATCTTCCAAACAGGGACGCAACGGCGATCAAGCCAGCAGTACAGGTTCGTCTGTGAACTGATCCGCAATGGCCGAATCGGCCGACTCAAGAGGGCTATCGCTCCTATCGGATCAAACAACAAAGAGGCTCCGGCAAGCAACTGGCAACCTATGCCCGTGCCGGATTGGCTGGACTACGACATGTGGCTGGGTCCGGCGCCCTGGGCTCCGTATCACAAGGACCGGTGTCTTTATACATTCCGGTTCGGCCTGGATTACTCCGGCGGTCAGACCACCAACTTAGGGGCTCACGCAATCGACATTGTCCAATGGGCCAACGGCACAGACAATACGGGGCCGGTCGAAGTGGAAGATCTGGGCGGCGAGTTCCCTGAGGATGGTCTTTTCACAACAGCTACGAAGGTGCATTTCAGAGCTCGGTATGAAAACGGACTCGAACTGATCTGTAAAACTCAGGATGACGGTCCGCTCCGTCTCGAGGGGACTGAAGGCTGGATTCAGATAGAAAACGATAAGCCCACATACTATCCGGAGTCTCTGAAAACCTCCGTGATCAGGCCAAATGAGATCCAACTTTACCAGAGCAACGACCATCACCGCAACTTCATCGACTGTGTAAAGGCGCACCGGGAGACGGCCGCCCCGGTTGAAATCGGCCACCGCTCCGTTACTATCTGTCACCTTGGTAATATCGCCATGACACTCAAGCGCAAGCTCGAATGGAACCCTGATAAGGAATGTTTCATCAATAACGAACAAGCCAACCGAATGCTCTGCCGTTCCATGCGCAGTCCATGGTGCCTGTGAGGATGAGTAAATTACTTTATCAACAGAACAATATGACAAGGAAAACTTTCGACGTGCTGAAATCGAGTTTTAGGAGGCTAAGATGGATCATGACATACCCGCAGTACACACAATTGGACGCAGGGAATTTCTCTTGGGGCTTTCAGTGGCTGCAGCCGGCTCGCACTTGGTCCGAGCTGAGACGGGCCGGGCGGAGCATACGACTTCCCCCGCTCCCCTGCTGCCTACAATACATCTTGGCAAACACCGCATTACCCGATTGATCGCCGGCTCCAATCCCATCAGCGGATACTCCTACATGGGCCCTATTATGGATCGGCACATGAAGGAGTATTTCACACCCGAGCGAATTGTCGAATTCCTTTGGAAGTGCGAACAGGAAGGCATCAACGCCCACCAATTCAGCCGCCCGGAAGAAATGAGCGGCGTCTTCCGGGAATTGAGGGAGCGGGGATCGAAGATGAAGTTTATCTGCCTTCATGCCGGCGGGCCGGAAAACACGCCGGCCGAGAAAGTGGTCCGGGATACTCAGCCTATTGCGATTGTCCATCACGGAGGGGTCACCGACAGACTGTTCCGTGAAGGCAAGAGCCGCCAGGTACATGATTTTGTGAAACGAGTTCACGATGCCGGCGTTTTGGCCGGTGTCTCAGC
>DAOUVA010000083.1 GCA_030667885.1 Phycisphaerae bacterium | reverse complement strand
TTTTCAGTCAAAAACGCTCACTCTCAAAAACAAAAATAAAATATTTCAAAATTTTTTATCTCCTTTCCTAAAAACAACTTACGAGCAAAGAGCCAAAATAAATAGCGAAATTTTCGGTCAAAACTGCACACTCGTCTAATTATAGAGGCGCAGTTTTTCTGCCCTCATCCAATATGGAATTTTATCCGGCCTTCCGTGGACGGAATGAGACTTGAGATATGAAACACAAAACTTTAGCTCACTTTAGGCATTTTAGTCACTTTAGGCACTCTTTCAATTATAACATATTCCCAAATACACTCAATTATGCAAAACAAACCCAATTTAGGAAATGACAAAATGAACATAACTATAGATAT
The DNA here is from genome assembly GCA_030667885.1 of Phycisphaerae bacterium. GTDB lineage: Bacteria > Planctomycetota > Phycisphaerae > Sedimentisphaerales > Anaerobacaceae > NIOZ-UU13. The sequence goes on along the minus strand of DAOUVA010000083.1, from coordinate 10,591 downwards.
GACAAGACAATACGAAATATTATCCCGCTGGATGGGCCAAAAAACAAACCCAATTCAAACCCAATTCAAAGCCAATAAAGCCAAAAACAAACCCAATTTAAGCCAAAACAAACCCAATTCAAAGCCAATTCAAACCCAAATCCTCAACTCAAAATTAAAGACTAAAAACTCAAAACTAAGTTTTGGGCACAGAACTATAAAGCTCTGTCAAAACTTTAATCGGATGGCGAACAGAGCAGCCGCTGATATGTTCTATCTGCATTTTGCAGGCGGCACATTCGGTCAGGACGTTCTTGGTAGAAGCCGATTCCAATGCGTTCTTCAAGCTCTCGGAAATCTTCAACGACAAATCGCGATTTTTCTTCTGCATCCCAAACGTCCCGGCTATACCGCAGCAACCGGCCTTAAGGTCAACAACTTTGACGCCGAAATGCTCCTGCAAAAGCTTGATACTGGCCCCTTCGACTCCGACAGCGCACAAATGGCAAGGCAAATGATAAACAAACTCCTCACTTATAGATTTGGACGGAGCCTTCAACTTATTTTGGACAAACAGGCCATGCAAATAATCCATCAGCTCATAAGTATTTTCAGAAACAAGCGTCGCATCCGGCCCTGCAACAAAATGCCGAAGCTCCTGCTTCAAACAAAGTGCCGCACTCGGCTCCGAACAAATTATCTTATAGCCGTCTCGCACCGCCTGAGCCAAATGTTTTACAATGTATGCCAAATCATTACGAGCGGTTTTAACATCCCCATAAACAACCGCCGGCAGGGGGGCGGGCAACTGTTTTGGTAAAATTACATCAATGGAATTTGCTCTTAGAACATCGACAACGGCAAAGCCTAATTCGTGGTCGTTATAATTTGCGTATGTATCCACAAAATACACCACCTTATCGACCGGTTTTTCAATCGGCTCGCAAGCTTCTAAATATTTTCTTCCGGCTTTTAAGAATGAGCTACGGCCGAAACTGGGCGTGCTTCTATGTTTATCTATACCGGCTAATTTTTCTAACAGCCATTTGGATATCGATAAATTCATCAGAAAATTCGATATCGGCGAAAAAAAACCACCTAATATACTAAGGTAGCGATTATGACTGAGAATCAACTCTGTACGCCGGAGACCTTGAAGTTTAACGTACCGTGCTCTGGCCGCTGCCATCAACTTGGAAGTATCCACGCCGGATGGACATTGCTTCAAACAGGCCTTGCAATTAACGCACAAATCCAGAAACTTTCTGAACTCCGGCGACTCGAAATCTTTTTCCTCCATCTGCCCCGTAGCCCAGAAGTGGAGTATGTTAATCTTTGCCCGCGAACTGCCCATTTCCTCACCCACTGCTCGAAATACAGGACACATTCGCAAATCCGGTTCGCGGTTTCGACAAACTCCGCACCCATAGCACTGGTCAAGTTCGATTGCAAGCTCATCTTTCTCAAAAAGCAAATCCGTTTTAACTCTTTCCGGCAAAACCTTATGCTCAGCTCTCAGGTTCTTAATCATAATATCTGCATCAGGGTTGAGGATTTTGCCGGGATTCATCAGGCCGTCAGGGTCGAATATGTTTTTGATTTTGCAAAGCAGTTCATAATATTCATCACCGTACTGGCCTCTCACGAAGGCCGCTCTTACCAGGCCCTCCGCGTGTTCACCGCTTATCGTGCCTCCCAACGACCATGCGAGCGATACAACCTCATCCGCCATAGACCGCATCGTTTTAATGTCCGCCGGGTCGCCCAAATCCAGATAAGGACGTATATGAAGCAGACCGTCGCCGGCATGACCAAAGAAAGACATCGTGATATCATAACGCTTGCCAATCTCTTTCAGCCCGGCAATATATTCTCCAAGCCGATTATAATCGACAGAAATGTCTTCCATAAATTCAGCCGGGTGTTTATTGGATCTTTCCCTGTAAATCAACGGCCCGGCGTCTTTTCGAGACTTCCACAACCGCTGTTGTGCCTTCGGGTCAAAAATAACGCTTCGTCCGCTCGCTATCTTACCGACTGCCGAATCGGTTTTTGTTATTTTTTCTTTTACCTGCTCCTGTGTTTCGCCTGTATGCTCGACTAAAAGAACAGCGGCTGCTCCGGCAGGGAGAAGATCATGATATTCCGGCAAAGCATCTAATGCCATATCGATGAAAGTCTTATCCATCAGCTCACATACCGACACATTATTATCAATGATAATCGGTACCGCCTGTGCCATTTTCTCAAGACTGTCGAACTCAAGTTGTAGTAGTCCCTTCGCTTTCGGCAATGCGACGGTCTTTAGTGTGATTTTTGTAAAAATCGCCAGCGTTCCTTCGGAGCCTGTTAACAATCTGGCTAAATCAATCCGGCCTTCATGACATATCCCGGCAATATTATAACCGCTTCGATTTCGCTTTGTTTTAGGCAGTGCGTTCTTAATGATTTCTTCTTTGCCGCAAAGAACAGACAGACATTCTTTTGCAATCAAGGCGGCTTTATCCTGCTTTGCTTTGTCCGGATTAAAATCATTTATAAATTCAGATATGCTGCCGTCGGCCAGGACTGCTTCGATACTTTCCACGTGGTCGGCGATGAAGCCATATTCAAGTGAATGAGAACCAGTTGAATTATTGGCGACCACTCCGCCTATTACCGCTCGATTAGCGCTCGACGGGTCAGGGCCGATTTTCCTGCCGAACTTGGCCAGAACCTTATTTAAATCGTCCAGCACTACGCCCGGTTCACAAACTACCGTTTGCCCTTCGTCTTTGATATCAATAATCCTGTTCATATACCGGGTCATATCAAAGACTATGCCGCTGCACAGCGACTCGCCTGCTAATCCGCTGCCTGCTCCGCGAGCGACTACCGGTATATCGTTGGAGCGTGCATATTTTACAACGGTAACCACATCGTCGGCGTCACGCGGAGAAACAATACATTTGGGCACAATCCTATAAATGCTCGCATCGGTGCTGTAAGCGGCCCTGTGCAGTATATCGGCAAATACATCTCCTCGTACAACTTCAGCTAAATCGGATGCAATTTGCTCTGGCCCTGCTTTCATCACTTCTTTCATGTCCTTATGTAATTGTGTTCTTGGCGGCTATTACTCGAAATCACGAGGCAGGAACTGGGTTTGTGAAATGGCTCCGCTCATCCGCAGGACTGCGAGGTCTTCTTCACCAACCTGTCCGCTTATGAACTGTTGAACGACAGGATGGGGATGGTTACGAATATGGTCTGCATTGCCGTCGGCAATAATTTTGCCGTTATGCAGCATGACGATACGGTCGGCTATTTTATAAGCGCTTTTCATATCATGGGTAACAACAACAGATGTTACGCCAAGCTCTTTTTGCAGTTTTAAGACAAGCTCGTTGATAACATCTGAACGGATAGGGTCGAGCCCCGTAGTCGGCTCATCATATAAAATTATTTCCGGATTGAGCGCAATTGCTCTTGCAAGCGCCACTCTCTTTTGCTGGCCTCCGGAAAGATTTGACGGATAAAACTGCTGAAAACCATCGAGACCCACCATAGCTAATTTAGATTTTACAAGCTCTTCGACCTCTTTCCAATCTGTTATCTTACAATGCTGTCTTATCGGAAATATGATGTTTTCAGTAACACTGAGGCTATCAAACAGCGCCCCTCCCTGGAAAAGAAAACCGTAATGCGTACGGATCTTATTTAATTCATGTTCACTGGCATTGTCGATCCGGTGGTTCTTAAAATAAACCTCGCCGGAGTTCGGCCTCAATAAAGCTATCAAATGTTTCACTAAAACGGTTTTGCCGCATCCACTCGGCCCAATGATAACAGTCGTTTTGCCATTCTCGATCGTTAAAGAAACATTGTCCAGGACAACATTGGTACCAAACTTTTTAGTAAGGTTCTTAACGGTAAGCATCCCGTTACTGTTTTTTTCCATATCGATATTATTATCGTATTTCTTTTTCACTTACAGCTCTTTTATTTGCCTAATGCTATCATTAAACCATACTTCTGAGGGGCCAAAACGTGTCGTAAATCGCCTTGGAAATTACTACCAACGCGAAATCCAGCGCTAATATGGAAATAAAACTGGCCACAAATGCTTCTGTGCATGCCTGGCCGACGCCCTGCGCACCTTCTTTGCATGTAAAACCCTTATAACAGCTAATAGCTGCAATAGCTACGCCAAAGAACAAACCCTTTATAATTCCGATAAATACATCCCACTTTTCTACGGCGTTGGCACTATGGAGCCAATACGCCCGATTGTTAATCCCCAAATGTACAACGCTTACGAGATATCCGCCGATAATACCCAACAAATCGGCGAAAATAATCAGAACCGGGGTAAGCAGCAGACATGCCAGAATCCGCGGTGCAACCAGATATTTTACCGGGTCCGTCCCCATGCTCCTGATTGCGTCAATTTGTTCGGTAACATTCATTGTTCCCAGTTCAGCCGTCAAAGCACCTCCGATGCGCCCTGCCAACATAACTGCTGTGAGCACAGGCCCCAGCTCTTTTACGACCGCAATGTTAATCAAAGAGCCCAGGTACTCTTCTAATCCCATACCTGCAAGCTGGCCATATGTCTGAATTGACAATATCATTCCCACAAACGCTCCGGTCATCATAACAACCGGGACACTGCGAACACCAATGAAATACATTTGTGTCCATATTAATGAGTAGGAATGAGTGCTGCTACAACTCTGTACAGATGCAACCATCGACTGCCAGATAAACCGGGCAAACCGACCCATACTGCCAACACCACTTATTGCTTTAGCTCCCATTATTCCAATCATGGTATTTTGCTCCAAAACCAAAATATCAGGACATATTCCACTTCAGCACTATCGTAGTAAATAGACCAATACCCATAGTCAATAGTCATTTGTCCATTGAATGAAATGGAAAATCCTTTTTACTTTGTCGCACATCCTTGCTGCCAGCATATCACAAACTCTACCCCTTTAGGCTGGTCATTCTCAGTTCTCTACCTCACCCAGAAGAGAGATAATAATTGATTTCCATCAATTTATCAAAATAAAAGATATATAAATCTATAACGACTTATGCAGTCGGATTTATATAAGTTAATAAATCCGACACTGGTTTCAAATACCATCTTTCTTTGATTTTGGATTTTCTTCTCTTTTAATATCTTCGGAAGAATATGTGTCCTATCCGTTCAGTACCCAACCTTTCCGGTATGTCTTACGGATATACTGATCAGCTTCGGGACAGTTGGTGGCCTTTAAGTTTTCGGCATCCCACTGAAGTTTCTTGCCAACACGGTAAGCGACCAGTGCAAGCATATTATTTTCGATTAGCGCACCGGAATAATCGAAGTTGCAAAGCGTAGGTTTGCCCGTTTTACACGCGATTATCCACTCATTGTGGTGACCGGGCGATGGTGGAATTAAATCCTTTGGTTTCGGCGAGTTGTACTGTGTCATGTCACTATCAACTTTTGGCATCAGAATCCTGTAGCCGTAATCGGCCAGAAGCCATCCCTTGTCACCCTTGAACAGGACGCCCTTAAATAATTTTTCACGGTCAAATGCCTCTGCCGGCATCCCCGGCTTTTTGCCGCCGTCATACCAGAAAACCTTGACAGCCGGTCGCCAATCATTGGCTGGATGGTCCCATTCGGCTGTGAGCCACTGTGGACATGTATCGGTATTGACTGGGGTTCCGGCTGCTTCGCAGGTTGTGGCAAGTTTCAGGTCAAGTGCCCAGCATGCCATGTCCATCATATGGCTGCCCATATCCCCAATCTGTCCGCTGCCAAAGTCCCAGTAGGGGTTCCATCCAAGGCAGCCCCCGAAATAGTCCGGATTATAGGGATGCATCTTTGACGGACCAATCCATAGGTCCCAGTTGATGTGGTCAGGGACGGGTGTGCCGCCCGGCAGATAGCTGCCTCCTATAGGCATCCGGCTGCACCAGACGCGGGCTTCTTTTACGGTTCCAATTGCGCCGCTTCTTATAAGCTCGACCATACGACGGTAATTATCCGAGGCGTGTATTTGAGTGCCCATCTGTGTTGCTATTTTGTTTTTGTTCTTGAGGTATGTCTTGCGCACCATGCGTGCTTCTTCTACGGAATTGGCTAACGGTTTTTCACAGTAAACGTGTTTGCCGCGATTCATAGCCCAGACATTGACGAAAGCATGAGTATGATCAGTCGTCGAGCAGACGACGGCATCAATATTCCTCTGGTCGAGACATCGTCTCCAGTCAACATATGTCCTGGCCCTGGGAAACTTTTCTGCTGCCGCTGCAAGATTCTTTGAGTTCACATCGCACAGGGCGACGATATTCTCACTCTTGACGTTGCCCAAGTTTGCACCACCTCGACCGGCAACGCCGATGACAGCGATATTTAGTTTTTCATTCGGTGAATTGCCTGCCTTTAGGATGCCAGATTTTAGAATTACAAGCCCTGCTCCGGCCATTGTGCTTTGTTTAAGAAATGTACGGCGTTTCATTAGTTACCTCCATCAGTTAAAGCCATGCATAAACATTGTTCATAGTCTTAGAAACTCCTTACGGAGAATAAATCCTACTTTGTAGTAACTTCCAGTTCAGTATATAAGGTAGGGCAAAAAGAGTCCACTTTTTTTCCGGAATCTGCAATATTTTCACAATAAACCAAATGTTGTACGAGATATTTTCGATAACACTAACTTCAATAGATATCTATAATACTCACAAAGACGATGTTAATAAACACATTCTTTCGCAGCGTCAGCAAATACTTTAAGGTTCTCGATGGGTGTCTCAAAGAAGTGGTCACATGCGGCACAGATATATCCGCCGTCGGGGCCGACTTTTTCAAAAAGTTCGTGCACTTTCGCCCGAATATTTTCTTTTGTGCCGTTGGTAAGAATACTGAACTGGTCTATTCCCCCGATAAGCGCCAGGCGGTTATCCACTTTTGCTGCGAACTCCCATGGCTCCTGATTGCCGCCGATGCTGATTGGCGCCAAAGTCTCGGAAACATCGCAGCCGTTGGCGATAATCATCTCTTCAATTCCCAGTGTCCCGCCGCAGGTGTGGTAGCTGACCTTGAATCCCAGTTCGTGTAGACAAGCGTGAATTTTACTGTCATAGGGTGTGCAGAATTCCTTATGCATATTGGGAGATATAAGTGTTGAAGATGCTGCTCCGCCGCCGGTCTCAATCAGGTCAAACTTTGCGCCTTTCATAGATTCGATGAACCGTAATTTCTTTTCCAACAGGTAGCTCAGAAACTCATGCACCCAATCCGGCTTATCGATACAGGCAAGGATCAACTCGTTAACATCCATCAGGCAGCAGGCGTGCTGCCAGCAGCCTGCCTGGTCACCCCAGACAAATCCGCGTAGAATCCCACGGTCACCAAGCTGATCGTATAACTTGCTGACAGGTTTCAGGCTTAGCTTGGGTACCGGCATATATTTTCCTATCAACCTGATATCTTCATCCTGCTTGACCATATATTCGGTGACCCAGGTGGTTTTCCTGTCGCCGGCGTTTTTATAGGTAAGAGTGCCTTCCGGTGTGTGGATGGTATAATTGACAGTGCGATTGTCTGGATCGATGCTGATAACCTCCGGCTCAATCCTCCAGTTGTCCGTGGATGATTTTAGTGCCGCACTTTGCACTTGTGTCTGGCCCACGTCACCGAAGTACTGGGCCTGTGCATCAAAGCCGAACTTCTCAAACGCATCCAGGTCACTCATCCCGCCCAGATACTCGTCCAGGTGGTACTGTTGCCACTGGTGTAATGAGACCGGCAGACGGTCAGGCTTTTCTCTATTCAATGCACGCATCATGCGTTCTTTTGGTGTCATTGTTAAATCCTTAATTTTTTAAACTGATTAGTCCTGATGAAATACTTCTTCCATATCGGCCCACCATTTACCTTCTTTTCGTGTTGGAATCGGAGCCTGGCAGGGTTCGCAGAATGTCCACCATTTCTGTGTTGTGGGGTCGGCAGCCATTTTGTCCATATCGGCCTTGAAGTCGTCGCCGATATATTCGAAGTATCCGAACAGATAGTATTGACCCTTTTCCAACTCACCGAGATAGATCGAGTAGTTGCGGATATTGCACTCTTTTATCTGTTTTAGTACTCCGGGCCAGACAGCCGCGTGCAGTTCCTTATATTCTTCAAGTTTTTCTGCTCTGAGACCGATGACGCTGCCATAGCGTGTTACCTTTTGCTGTGTACATCCGGCGAATATAAAACTGAAGACCAGTAATGCTGTGGTGACTATTTGAAACTTCGTGCAATTTCTCATTACAATATTCTCCTTTCAACGTCATTAGAATTGCCCTTTAAACTCGACGGCGTTCTCCTTTGTAATGGGTGGGCAACTGACCGGGTAGGCCTGGTCGAGTTTTTCGCCCTGAAGATACTTGACTGCCAGACGGATTGCGCTTCGACCTTCTTCCTCAGGCTGTTGATAGCTGGTTCCCGTAAGTATTCCCTGCTTGATTGCCTCTATCGCTTCCTTGCTGCCGCCCATGCCTACAATTTTGACGTTTGTGCGTCCGACCTTTTGGCATACTTGGGCCGCAGCGATAGCGAAGTTGTCTCCATGAGCATAGACGCCACTGAGATTGGGGTACTTTTGGAGCAGTGTCTGCATTTCAGTCTTTACAATGTCACGTTCGCCCCTGTGGGGAATACGCGCAATGGATTTGATGTCTGGATAGTCCTTAAGCACGTCACGCAGGGCATTGCTCCGCGCAACCTCAGGCCCGGTTCCAAGATGCTGATGGAATTCAACGAGTTCACCCTTCCCGCCCATTGCTTCGGCCAGAATCTTTGCCGAAGTCACTGCACCGGCATAGGTATCAGTGCCTGTGTAACAGATATATTCGCAATCGTCGCCGATCTCACGGTTGACAATAATCACGGGAATATTTTTCCGGTTAAGCATCTGTACGCCGCGCACCAGCGGTTCTTTCTTCATTGGCACCAGGCAGACCACGTCAACGCGTTTGGCAATAATTTCTTTTATCTGCTCGATTTGGAGGACCGGGTCCTCCTTGGCGTTGAGGATTGTGACATCGACGCCGAGTTTTTGGGCCTCGTCCCTTGCTCCAAGACGCATATTCTGCCAGTAGGGGTGATCAAGCGTCATCAAAAATCCGATCTGTTGTTTTCGCGGCCCACGGTCTTTGCAGCTGCCTGCCGCAACGGCCAAAAGCACCATAACTCCAACCATGGTCTTAGTCACTTTGACGGAATTCATCCTGAAGTATTCCTTTCTAATCTTAATTATGTTTTTGATCAATACTACTTTCGGCTGCGTCCCTTGGCCAGTACGTCAACAGTTACCACAATAACAATAATCAAACCTGTAACAACTTTTCGGTACTCTGCTCCGACGCTGAACTGCGTCAAAAGGTTGTCAATCACCCGCAACAACAACACGCCGGTCAGTGTTGCGGTCAGGCCGCCGCTGCCGCCGCCCAAAGGTGTGCCGCCGACAATAACGCTGGCGATAACATCCAGTTCCTTGCCCATGTGACTTTCAGCCTGGGCGGTTGCAGTCATAGCCAGAAATATGGCCGCGGCAATAGCACAGGTCAAGCCGCAGAGCATATAGCTAATCATCTTTATCCTGTGAGTATTTACGCCGGCTAACCAGGCGGCTTCCTCGTTACCACCTATAGCAAAAATGTAATGCCCAAAACGTGTGAACCGCAGCAAATATGTGCCGATACAGAAGACTACCAGAAATATTACAATGGGCATGGAAATCTGGTAGCTTTGCCCGAAGATTGGGATTTGTGCATCGTAAATCCAGCTAAACTGATTGCGAAGTGCAATGTCGGCAACTTGTTTGGCCTGGCCTCCACGGGTAAGGATAAGTGCAATGCCGCGAAAAACCAGCATTGTGCTGAGCGTTACCACAAAAGGATTCACGCCTACCCGGGCGATAAGCACGCCGTTAATTGCACCGAGGCTAATCCCAACCAGAGCTGTCAATAGCAGCGCTGCCGAAATCGCTACCACAGCACCATAAGACGAAAGACTGTCCATAGTCAATACAAGAACCACACTGCAGACAGCGGTGTTGGATGCCACGGACAAGTCAAATCCGCCTGCTATCATTACGAAGGTCATGCCGACAGCTATAATCCCAAGTGCCGCGGCATTTGTTAGAAGGTTGTCAACAAGATTAGTCCAGCTAAAGAATGTAGGGCTCCTGAAAGAAGCAAAGGCACACAAAACTGCCAGCAGAATCAGGATGGAAGCCTGTTGCAGCTTCTTAAATGAAAGAGTTCTTCGAGTTCCTACGGTGCCGGGCTTGTTGGCATCTTTACTCATTCAGGCTCCGTCCTTTCTCGCGCATTGGGCGAAAAGTTCATCCTCGTCGGTTTCAGTTTCCGACATTTCCCGCACCAGCCTGCCATTTCGAATAACCAGGATGCGGTCGGCCAGTTTGGTAATCTCTATCAGTTCAGATGAGATGAGAATTATTGCCTTTCCCTCGCAGGCCAAATCCATAATCAATCTGTACATTTGTGCCTTAGTGCCTACGTCGATACCTTGAGTGGGCTCGTCGAAAATAATCACATTCGAATCGGCTGCCAGCCAGCG
>DAOUVA010000081.1 GCA_030667885.1 Phycisphaerae bacterium | reverse complement strand
TTGAGCACCTTTCGCTATCAAGAGTTCAACTACTTCCTGATGGCCATTTCGAGCAGCCATGTGCAAAGGCATCCAACCTTTTCGATCTTCAGCGTTGACATCTGCATCTTTAGTGATTAAGTGTTCGACAATTTCACGATGGTCTTGTTGAGTTGCGAAGTGCAATGGCCTAAGGCCTTCAACATCTTCTAAGTTTGCATCGGTGCCATCTTCTATAAAGGACCTGACTTTCTCCAAGTCTCCGACATATGCCGCCAGGTGCAAATTCACTTCCGCTCCATTTTCAACAAGCAACTCAACAATCCCCCTATGGCCGGCCCTCATGGCAAGCAACGCTGGTGTTTCATCGAGAGTATTTAGGCTGTTCAAATTAGCGCCCTTATCGATAAGAAGCTGAACTATTTGCTTGTAACCCTCATCTGCCGCATAGTGCAAAGATGTATTATCATGAACTGCCTTTGCATTGACTTCAGCCCCTTTGGCAATAAGAAATTCAACCATCTCTTGATTGCCCCGGTCGGCCGCTATAAGCAGGGGTGTATCATCGTACAAGTTCCTTGTATTGACATCAGCGTTTTTCTCAATCATTAGTTCAACTACATCCATATAGTCATATTTGACCGCTTTTAAAAAAGGTGTATCGCCAGCTCTGTTATTGGCACTGATGTCGGCGCCGCCGTCAATAATCAATTCTATTAATTCCATGTCTAAACTATCACGAGATATGGCAAAATGTAATGGTGTCTGGCCATCCTCACTTTGCACATCTACTTTGGCACCATTGGCAATAAGATATTTTGCCATATCTACTTCCTTCCTGAGTAGGGATTCCTGCAAAGGTGTATATCCGCAAACGCCCCTCGCATTTATGTCGACACCACTTGAAAGCTGTACCCTGACCTTTTCGAAATCACCTGCCCTTGCTGCCTTATGCAAGGGTGTCCTGATGTCAGCGGGCTTTTTCTTACAGCCAAAGTTAAGAAGTGCTATTGCCAAAACAAAAAAGCAGAATTTACTCGCCTTCATTTTTAGTTCCTTTCAACAGTTACACTGTCTTGTTCCTCCGCATATATATAAGGCACTGGGAACTGTAAAAGTAACTACTATAACAATAAAATTTGTAAAAAAATTACGACTATCCTGAAAAATAACAGCAAATACCTCCGAGACCAAGAATGCAGCCGCACTTTTATTATTGCCTTCTCACCAATGCACTTGTGCACAGGTACTGTTATGCACTAAAAGATTGTTGGCCGCATTACGCATTTACGAGTAGAGAATAACGGAAAGCTTGAGAAGAGTCAAGAGAAATTAACAGAGGGACGAAAGAAGATGGACGATGGACGAGAAAGAAAATATCTAATATCGAACAAGGAATTTCGAAGGGAAGACCTTTCGATTTAATATTTACAATTGACAATTTACTATTTTAACGAAGATTGCCGCGTCGGCCTACGGCCTCCTCCTAAGAAAATAAACGTTTTTCGCATTGTGAGGGTCGAGATTGCCGCAGTCGCTTCGCTCCTTCGCAATGACATTGGTTGCGTGTTTTCTTTTGTGTACATTCTGAGAATCAGGTGAGGTGCTCGCAATGACAATTATTTTAAATAGAAAACAGCATGGGCACCTATGGCACAAGCTAAAGTCCATCTTACCAACTTAGATTGGGCTTTTTGGGCAGAAACCGAGGAACGCTAATGCCAGGCCCAGGATAATTATCGCAATGGCCTCTATCTTCAGGATACCTTCTTTTTGTACCATTGCTTTGGATAGTGCGATTATAAGGTTTGGCCGGATGAGAATCAAAATACCCTTTATCATAGCCAAGCATCCAAATATGGTTATGATGAGCGACCAATCCTTTGTCCATGTGTTGTGGAATGCCAGGATCAGGTAGCCGATAGTAAGAGCCATAACTCCGCCAATGTACAGAATGGCGGCGTTTTCGATAAAGTCTTCAAATAGTTTTTTGTAGAAGCCGGGATTGATAAAAATCCCGATACCGATAGTAATGTAAACGACTGAAATGATTTGAAAAATTTGAGCATCTGACATTTTTTTTCTCCTTAAAAGAAATTGTCATTATCAAACATAACTATAACTTTATTGATGAATAGCTCATATAGCAACTGTATTTTTAAGCCTAAATTCATAACCTTCAAGGCTTGTTTCTTCTGGTAGCGTAAGTCAGACGGTGTGCGGTGCACACCCTACGGATTTAAGTTCTCGGTGCGGGCAGTAACTGTCGGCTGCCACCAGAGTGAGCGCCAATACGCTCGGTCGGTCTTGTAGACATCGATTAAGGCATCTTCAGAAAGGTTTTTCGGCAAGAGACCATATTTTTTCATCTCACGAATGTATGTTTTCGTCGGTCGAAAGCCGGGCATATCAAAGCGTTTGATTTGTTCAAGGTGCTGCTTGCCATCGTGACATAGGGCGAGGACTTTCTGATAGTCCGGGTCGTTTGGATCGGCGAAAACGGTCACTGTCTGGCCGAAGGTTCCATCTTCATTTCGCTGTTTGCACAGACCATAACCTCCAGCATCGGTGGCCAGCGGCGCCAGTAAGATAAGTGATTTTTCGGGGCGAGAAAGATTGAACATAAGGTGCCGCGAAAATTGTATGCGGATGTCATCCGGATCGGGATTTGAGAGTATGAGTTCCAGATTGTCGGATATATACTGGGGCATAGGCAGTGAGCTGTCGTGACAGCTTTTACATCGTCTCTGGATTGCTTCTGCCGCGGCGATAGAGCTGGGCCATTTGCGGTCGCTGGTTTCAAGTACGCTCTTTGGAAAACCGCCGATCATGCCGGTACCGAGCGATGCGTAAGTGCCGGGATACGGGGCGGCCGACTCAATCCAATAGCGAATCATGTCCTGCTCGTGCTGAGTAAGTGTTGCGCCGTAATGGCTACCGTCGAGCATTTTCATTATAGGGCTGGCGGAAGTTCCGACCGAACGCGGGGGCAGGTTGGTCTGCAAGCGGTCGCGTCCATCGGAGAACAGTTGTTTGGCCGTAAGTGTATAGTAGCTGTGGGAAAAAATCGGTCCGTGGTCACCAGTGAGTATTATGCGTCCGGCACGCTCATCGTAATCGTGACATGCGAGACAGTGTTTGTCAAAAATCGGTTGAATGTCACGGGGATAATCGAACACATCGGGGATGCCCGCAACAGGCGTAACCTGACTCGGCGGGCGCCCGAGCGCCTGCAGTGAAGCAGCCATCGAAGGGGATGGAGTTTTCTGCCGCTGTTCGTGGCAGCCAACGCAACTGGTCGTTTCGCCGGGCATCACGACCAGGAAGCTGTGCATGCGTTTGACGGAATTGTTGTTTTCATCCAGAGCGACAAAAAACAAGCTCCGCATAGCGGGCACTTCCATATAGGCGGAGCCATCATCTTCGACAGGAACGGTTCCAACGATGCGCTCCAGCGTGTAGGTTCCGCCGAAGCTTATCGGAGGCATCTTGCCGCTGTAATTAATCGGCTTTGGCAGGCTTTCCAGTACGAGGAGCTTTTTTATCTCGCCGGGCTTAACACCTTCCATCCGCCGGCCTGCGTAAACGTCCTGCAGAATCAATCTGCCGGTCGCCTGCGTATGGTCGCTTCGCGGGGGAATTACCGGCTCCCGGGTTCGCGGCCTTAAAGGGCGAGGCTCATGGCACTCCACTTCAGCGTCAATGAGTTCGGAGGGCAAGCGGTATATTTGCTTTGTCTGCCCATTGGCGTTCATTACCAGCAGTCTGGGGCCCTGGGCCACGAGGAAACAATCCGCCGACAGCGGATAAGGGTCGCGGAAATTGTTCTTTTTGCTCACGCGGCGAGCCGACGATAGTTCATCGGGGCCGGCTTTGGGCGTAACGATGGTAATGGCTCCTTCGTGTTCCTTGCGTCCGTGCTCAGGGGAAAAGACGGCCACTACTTCGTTATAGCTGCCGGGAATCGGCTTGGCGTCAATCATCAGGGTTCCCGGATGCAGGTTCCCATAGTATATCATCTGGCCGGTACCATCCGGATTGGCCGTCCAGAGATGGTGGAACGCGACGCGGCTGCGGTCAACGTATTCCCATCGCTCATAAATCACCCGGCCATCCGGCAGAGTCCACGGTGTGTTGTCGTGCTCGATGTTGGCAGAAACCGGATGGATACTCGCGCCGTCACCATCACAGACGTAAAGAATCGCAACCTGCGAGTACCAGCAAGGAACCCAGCGGTCGCTTCGGCTGGAGCAGAACATGATTTGGCCGCTGGGCAGGTAAGTCGGTTCCATGTCATCGTAAGGTCCCGATGTGAGCTGCGTTAGCCCGCTGCCGTCAATATTTATTTCGTAAAGATTAAAATAGGCCGTGCCGCCCGGGCGGTAGGAGATGAGGATTTTGGCGCCGTCGTAGTGTACCTGGGGGTCACGAATTGAGCCCTCGGGGTCATCGAGCAGGACAGTGATTTGGCCGGTAGCCACTTTTAACCGGCACAAACGACCCATAGCCCCGTAAAGCATTTTGTTTTCGTCCTGGGCGTAGTAACCGAAATTCTCGTACCAGTGTCCCCCTGCACCGGGCTGGCGACTGGAGAAAATTATCTCATCGACGCCTATATCCGTAGCGGCTGCCAACTCATACGCAGGCGAAATAGTGATAAGAATCAAAAAGACCGCTATCCTGAGTGAAGTACCTGCTTTGAAAAATCGTCCATACGTTACTTTGAACATATTAATATAATAACATATAATGCTTGCAATGTTAATAGTTTTTGATTATTGAATCTTCAATGAAATAAAACTTGTCTGCATAATAAGAAAAAATTAATGGATAATCAGCAGAACCATCGCCAGTTAACGCAAATCGGCAAACCAACCGCCGCAGAACTTATCAAGCAGCTTGAGCAGTTTGACGGCTCCTCGGGACAATTCTTAACGAATCTTCTTGCCGTACAGTGCCTGTTAGGCCGGGCGGATAGTGGTGCAATTTTACGAAACAATCAGCAAAAAGGCGTTGATGTGTTAGCTATATATCCGGCACTGAAAGAAAAACAGGCTCCTCCTTTATGGCTGAATCAATCGGCAGAACTTATTCGCCAGGCTGATTCGGCAGATACGGTCATCGTCAAAGCTTTGGGGCTTCAAGAGGAGATAGATAATAAAACAATCCAGCATTATGCCGTTCTGGTCCGGCTTAAAATTTCTGATATCGGCCAAGCCATGGGAGCTTTTGTAGTCAGGGCCGGTGACAATAATGCTCTGGAAGCAAGCCGGGGACAATTGGAACTTACAGCCGGGCTGCTGGGTAACTTCGAGAAACGACTGACAGTCCAGAATAAACAGACAGGTTTGGTCAGCCTGCAAAAAGCGATGGAAACGCTTTCAGCTATTAATCGGCAAAAGCGTTTTATCAGTACCGCGATGGCTCTCTGTAACGAAACAGCTTCTCAGTGGCAGTGCGAACGTGTGAGTATCGGTTTTCTCAAAGGAAGATATGTTAAGATAAAAGCGATCAGCCACACGGAGGATTTCAGTCGAAAGATGCAAGTAGTTCAGGACATAGAGTCTGCGATGGAGGAGTGTCTTGACCAGGACTGTGAGGTTTTATATCCTGCTTCGCCGGAGGCCACTTATATCAGCCGTGCAGCAGATGATTTGTCCAGGAGTCATGGTCCATTAGCGATTTTAAGTGTTCCTTTTCGGTGGGACGGGGAAGTTCGTGGAGTTCTGACTCTCGAACGGGAAGCAGGCAAACCTTTCACACTGGGAGAAATTGAGGTAATTCGATTGGCCTGTGAATTATGCACGGTGAGATTATGGGAATTGTATGAGCATGACCGCTGGATTGGCGGTAAGGTCATCGCCAAGGTACGCAGCGGATTGGCTTTGCTAATCGGTGCAAAATATACCTGGACGAAGATTTTGGCGATATTGATATCCGGTTTGATAGTGTTTTTGATATTTGCAAAGGGACCGTTTCGGGCGGAAGCGCCTTTTGCTCTTGAGGCCACCTATCAGCAGGTCGTCTGTGCATCCTTCGATGGTTATATCAAAAGTGTTAATGTAGAGGTAGGCGACCCCGTCACAGAAAAAACAATCCTGGCTGAGCTTGATACGGCTGAACTTCGTCTGAAATTAGCCGGCGTCAAAGCGGAACAAGCCGGATATCTTAAGCAGGTCTCCGCCGCCATGCGAGACAGTGAAACCGCACAAGCCCAGATCGCACAAGCCAACTCTGCCAAAGCCCAGGCCCAGATTGATTTGTTTAATTACCTGATAGAGCAGGGGAAAGTCATATCGCCAATCAGCGGAGTTGTTGTTAAAGGTGACCTGAAACGCCAGATTGGCGCACCGGTAAAAACAGGTGACGTTCTCTTCGAGGTCACTCCTCTTGAGTCACTTCGGGCCGAGCTGCTGGTACCTGAAGACCAGATTTTTGATATTTCAGTGGGCCAGGAAGGTTATCTGGCTACGGTGTCTTATCCTTCACAGCGAATCAAATTTATCGTAGAGCGTGTTAATCCCATGGCCGAGGTGGTTAACAACCGTAATATTTTTAAGGTACGCGTCCGCCTACTGGAAACACACCCGGAAACACACTCGTGGATGCGACCCGGTATGGAGGGAGTTGCCAAGATATCAATCGGCAAACGGCGGTACGTTTGGATATGGACCCGAAGAATCGTTAACTGGCTGCGAATGAAATTGTGGCTTTGAGTTGTAAGAATTCTTATGGCCGTAGATCGTCCGACATTTCACGAAGCCTGGTATCGCGTTGCTGAATTGCATCCGCGATTACTGTCAGGCGTGCAGGTTTACAGACAGCATTTCCGTGGGCAGATGTGGTACGTCCTGGAGAATCCATCGAACAACCAATACTCGCGAATCAGTGATGAAGCTTATCGATTCATAGGTTTGCTTGACGGTCGCAGGACCGTATCTCAGGCATGGCGCATATGTAATGAGCAGCTTGGCGACAGCGCGCCCACTCAGGGGGAAGTAATCCAGCTTTTAGGCCAGTTGCACAGCGTCAACCTTTTACATGCGGACCTGCCGCCGGACAGTGAAAGCCTGTTCAATCGCTACCGAAAGCGGGTTGGGCGCGAGGTTCGCGGACAACTTATGAACCTGCTGTTCATAAAGATTCCATTGATAGACCCGGACCATTTTCTCGATCGCTGGGTCGGCATTGCAGGGCGGCTTTTCAGTTGGTTCGGGCTTATCTTATGGTCAATATTATTATCAATTGGATTATACTTTGTGGCGGATAATATTCGCGAGTTATTCCATCAAAGCTCTGACATTTTAGCTCCTGATAACCTAATACTATTATATCTTAGTTTTGTTTTCATCAAGATATTCCATGAGTTCGGCCACGCCTTTGCATGTAAGAAATTCGGCCAACTGAACCAAAGCCGCGGGCAGGTCCATATAATGGGTGTTATGTTTCTGGTTTTCTTTCCTCTGCCTTATGTTGATGCTTCAAGCGCCTGGGCATTTCGTAATAGATGGCACAGGGCTGTTGTGGGGATGGCGGGTGTTATGGTTGAGCTTTCGATGGCGGCCATAGCGGCAATTATCTGGTCCAATACATCGACAGGGACACTTCACATAATCGCCTATAATGTTATATTCGTTGCCAGTGTCTCTACGCTGATGTTCAATGGAAATCCTCTTTTGAGGTTCGACGCTTATTACGTTCTCTCAGATTTATTGGAGATACCAAATCTTGGCCATCGATCCAGAAACTATATTTACTATCTGGTTAAGCGCTATTGCTGGGGGCTCAAAAGAGCGCAGAATCCGGCATACACTTTCGGAGAAGGCGTGTGGTTTGTTTTTTACGGCCTTGCTTCCATGGCATTCCGTGTTTTTATCTGCGTGAGAATACTGTTGTTTTTGAATGACAGACTCCCGGAGGATCTATTCATACTCGTACCGTTGTTTGCCTTCTCTGCGATTGTTGCCTGGGTGTTTGTTCCCCTTGGCAAGTTCGTGCAATTTCTGGCAACAGGCGCCGAGCTTACTCGTAACCGCGGACGGGCAATCGGTTCTACTCTGGTTATCTTTTGCCTGATAATTGTTGGTATAGGACTGATTCGAGTACCTGACTATTGGCGCGTCGAGGGATTTGTCGAGCCGGTTAACCTGGCCATAGTCCACGCGGAAAGTGATGGTTTTGTCATCGGTTATTTACCATCAGAATCAAAGGTCTCTATAGGTGGAACGCCATTGATACGAGCAGTCAATCGTGAACTGGAAGCCGAAAAAAAGATTTCGGCCGCTGAGCTCCTCAGCCTGAAAATTAAGCGTCGAATCGCTGAAACACAGGAAATCGCCGCAGCTCAAATTCTGGACGAACAGATCGAGGCTTTGAATGAAACGATAGCACGACTCGAATTCGAGCTGGAGGCACTGAATTTGAAACCACCGCTTTCAGGCACATGGGTCGCGCCGGATATTGAGTATTCTAAAGGCGTTTATTTGCAACGGGGTAAAAGCATAGGCTTCGTGGCAAGTTTGGACGATGTTATCATTCGAGCTACCGCCGGCCAGAAGGTCGCTGCTATGTTAATAGAGCAACACGACAAGGAGGTTGAATTCCGAGTTAAAGGACAACCTAAGTTGCTGATGACGGGAAAGATTGAGCAAATCAGCAAATCCGGACAAGATCAGCTGCCGTCCGAGGCTTTGGGTTACGCGGTAGGTGGGTCCATGCCAACAACTCCACAAGATTCTCAAGGCACGAAATCCGCAGAGATGTTTTTCGAGATACGCATAAAACCAGACGCAGGTTCTTCGGTTCGTTTGCTAACCGGCCAGCGCGTAGTCGCAAGAATCCGAATGCATTCCAAACCGCTGGCGCTTCAATGGTGGCTATCAGCAAGGCAGCTATTCCAACGGAGGTTCCATATTTAAAGATGGTAACACTTCCAAGTGCAACATGGCAGATGCTCGAGCAGCGGATTTCAGACAAGCCACTTCCGAGAGGACTCGATGCGGCGTGGGATGCGGGAATGGGTTTGATAGACGGCTTGAAGCCGCGGAGGAAAATGTTTTTGCGCCGGGCAAAAAAAGTGCTTAAACTTGACAAACATTTTTCTCAAATGACCGACTCAAATCTTCGTAAGGCCGGTAGTGAACTTCGCGAGATTTTTCGCCGCCACCGAGACAATCATTCCGACCTTGAGCGGGCCTTTGCATTGGTCAGGGAAGTAGCAGCCCGGCAGATAGGCGAGAGGCCTTTTCCCGTACAGATTGCAGGAGCTTTCGCCCTCGATCAAGGCTGCATTGCGGAAATGGCAACCGGCGAGGGCAAGACCCTCGCTGCCACTATGCCTGCGACAGTTGCGGGCTGGCGAGGCCGGGGCTGTCACATAATTACAGTTAATGACTACTTAGCCGAACGCGATGCCGAATGGATGGGTAAGATTTACCGCTTTTGCGGTCTGAGTGTCGCACATATAGAACAGGCCATGTCTGCCGACGATCGTCGAGCGGCATATTATGCGGACATAACTTACTGCACAAACAAAGAGGTATCGGCTGATTTTCTCCGCGACCGGCTCGCTCTGGGTCGTGTGAGAGGGTTGAGTTCCGCATTACTGACTAAGATAGCACGTGGCGGCCGGTCGATAATAGATCAGCTGATTCAGCGAGGTCTTAATTTCGCCATTATAGACGAAGCGGATTCCGTTCTTGTTGATGAGGCAATTACGCCACTGATTATATCCGGGCCCGCTCCCAACCAGGAGCAGGTCGAGGCCTTTCGCCAGGCGGCGGATATTGTAAGCAATTTAAGGCAGGATACAGATTACCGAATTAACTCCCGCTATCGAGAGGTTGAACTGACTAACGAGGGCAAAAACCGGTTAGCCCAGAGGGCTGAGACTTTAGGTGACATTTGGCAAGGCGAACGCCGTCGAGAGGAGATTGCCACTAAAGCCCTGGTAGCCAAAGAGCTGTATTCATTAGATAAACAGTATGTTATCGATGACGGCAAAGTAGTCATCGTTGACGATTTTACCGGCAGGCTCATGCCCGATCGCAGTTGGCGAGATGGCCTGCACCAGGCTGTTGAGGCCAAGGAAAAGCTCGAAATCACCCCCCCCAAAGATACATACGCCCGCATAAGTTTTCAGCGGTTCTTCCGAATGTATCGTAAATTGTCCGGCATGACGGGTACAGCAAGCGAAGCGGCCGCTGAATTCTGGCAAATTTATCACACTCCCATAGTAGTAATTCCCACAAACCGTCCTTGCAAAAGAAAAAATCTGCCGGACATAGTTTTGCCGACAGAGGCGACCAAGTGGAAGAGAATCCTTTTAGAGATTCGGCGTGTTCATGAGAGAAGTCGGCCTGTTCTCGTCGGTACGCGAAGTGTTCGAGCCAGCGAATACATCAGTCAATTGCTCGAAGGGGAACATCTTAACCACCAGGTGCTTAATGCGGTCCGTCACCGTGAGGAAGCCCAAATAATCGCAGGCGCCGGCCAGGCGGGAAAGATAACTGTGGCGACCAACATGGCGGGCCGGGGTACCGACATTAAACTTGGCCGGGGAGTAGCCGAATCAGGAGGGCTTCATGTCATAGCCAGTGAGCGTAACGAATCCGGCCGGATAGACCGCCAGCTCTTCGGACGTTGCGGCCGCCAGGGAGATCCCGGAAGCACTCAGGCAATAGTGTCACTGGAAGACGAGTTTGTTTCTCGATACGCCAAAAACATCGTAACCTATTTGAAAAAACGACACGCTCTTAACACTGACGGAATCTCTTCGAAAGCTACCAGAGCCGCATTTCGTCTGGCCCAGCTTCGTGCGGAAAAGCTTGCACTGCGCCAGCGTAAATCAGTAATGAGAACCGACCACTGGCTCGAAGAGCAGCTAAGCTTTTCGGGAAAAGAATAGAAGGTAGTACTACAATGCAGTGGCTAATACGACAGAGATTCATCAGTATTCGATTTTATTGGTTTGATTCATTTGTTTGTTCGGGCATTTTATTGCGTTCAGAAACAGCAGATAAAGCGGGGCTGACCTGACGAAGTTCCAGTACGGTCCCCATGGTCTGGGCCAACTCGGTCATGG
>DAOUVA010000419.1 GCA_030667885.1 Phycisphaerae bacterium | reverse complement strand
TGCACCGGTGGTTTGGGGTGTCCTGGGATTTTGCTGTGCAGATACTGCCTTTGCTACTGGCCGGTGTCCTGATAGCCGGGTTCCTTTTGGGCAGACCCGGACCCGGAAACGAAGGTATCTTTCCTGCTAAGTGGGTGAACGCGGCGGTTGGCGGCAACTCAATATGGGCTAATCTGTTCGCCGCCGTTGCCGGGGCTTTCATGTATTTCGCTACCCTCACAGAGATTCCTATCTTGCAGGGTCTTATGGGTGCGGGTATGGGAAAAGGCCCCGCATTGGCATTGCTTCTGGCGGGTCCGGCTTTGTCTTTGCCGAATATGCTCGTAATTCGCTCAGTTATGGGAACCCGCAAGACCATCGTTTTCGTTGTGCTTGTCATTGTAATGGCGACAATTTCAGGAATAATTTTTGGTGTAATTTTCCAAGGATAAATTTCAGGATGACAAACGCTATAGACACAAAATCGAATGTAGAAAATTCCGGTAAGGAAAAGAAACTTCATTTTTTTGAAAAATACCTGACCCTGTGGGTGCTTTTATGTATAGCCGGGGGCATGGTTTTGGGCAAGTTTGCGCCCCAGTTCGCCAGATGGCTTGACGGACTGGCGATTTATGTCAATCAGGCGCCTGTCATATCTATACCGATTGCGATATGTCTGTTCTTTATGATGTATCCGATTATGGTGAAAATTGATTTTTCCGAAGTGCTGAAGGCCGGCAAAAGTATAAAGCCGGTAGGTTTGACCCTCTTCGTTAATTGGGCGATAAAGCCGTTTACTATGTATGCCATATCGGTGTTTTTTCTTGGCACAGTGTTCTATGGTTTAATCGGCCCGGAAGCTGTTGACCAGGTAAGGATGCCTTTCGGTCTTGATCTTCCCGTTGGTGCCGTCTATGGAGCCGGAACAGTTATCGAGGTTGGTGGTATTAAGATGCTCCAGGTTCCTCTTTGGAGAAGTTATCTGGCCGGGTGTATTCTCCTTGGGATTGCTCCATGTACGGCTATGGTTCTTGTCTGGAGCTATCTTGCTAAAGGAAACGATGGACACACTCTGGTAATGGTGGCCATCAACTCTTTGACTATGCTGCTGTTATATGGCTTGTTAGGGGGTTTTTTACTTGGTGTCGGCAGGCTTCCGGTTCCCTGGCAGGCATTGCTGTTGTCGATTGCAATATATGTTGCCCTGCCGCTTGTAGCAGGATATTTATCGCGAAAATGGATTATCGCCGCTAAGGGCAAAGTCTGGTTCGAACAGAAATTTCTGCACTTTCTCACGCCCGTTACGATAATCGCATTGCTTGTTACCCTGGTCTTATTGTTCTCGTTCAAAGGAGAAGTTATTCTTTCTAATCCTCTGACGATTCTATGGATTGCGATACCGTTGTTTATTCAGACCAACCTTATCTTCTGGCTTGGCTATGGGCTGGCAAGGATTATGAAACTCGAATACCGTGATGCGGCGCCGTCTGCTATGATAGGGGCCTCTAATCACTTTGAGGTGGCAATAGCAACATCGACAATGCTCTTTGGTCTGTCTTCGGGGGCAGCTCTGGCGACTGTCGTCGGTGTGCTTATTGAGGTACCTGTTATGCTTATGCTTGTGCGGATATGCCTCAGAACACAAAAATGGTTTGGAACGGTTCAAAACCAAAACGGTTGATATGGAAGAGTTTTGTTAGTAATATTTTTATCAAAGGGATATAACAATGAAAAAGATACAGATTCTCGGCACGGGATGTCCAAAGTGTAAGAAGCTGGCGGAAAACGCCGAGGCGGCCGTAAAGGACCTTGGCATTGAATACGATATTGAGAAAGTTACAAATATAAACGAGATTATGAAGTTTGGTGTAATGATAACACCGGCTCTCGTGGTGGACGGCGACGTCAAAGTAGTTGGGAAAGTGCCTTCGCCGGATGAAATTAAGGCAATGCTTGTGTAGTCTTAAGCTAAGTGAGCAAGAATTAAGAAAGGTGGTCAGATATGAATAAGTTTGGGAAAATATTAATTGTTATAGCCCTGATTGCCGCTGTGGTTGTTGTTATTATTATTAAGCAGAACAATAAGGCAAATTCCGGAGCGGTTGTCGATGAGGGGTCTATTAACAGTGTTGTAGGTCCTGAAGTTGAGGGGCCGGAGACTGCCAAGATCGATGCTTCAAAAGGATTGCCCCGGCTGGTTGACCTCGGTGCAGACAAGTGCATACCATGCAAAATGATGGCCCCTATACTTGAAGAATTAAAGAGCGAATATGAGGGCACTTTTAAAGTAGAATTTATCGATGTCTGGAAAAATCCGGATGAGGCTCCAAAGTATGGCATTAAGCTTATACCAACACAAATATTCTTTGATGCCTCAGGTAAAGAGCTTTTCCGCCACGAAGGTTTCTACTCCAAAGAGGACATCCTCTCAAAATGGAAAGAGTTTGGTGTTGATTTGTCCGTTAGTCAGCCGTCTTTTGAGAGGTTCAAGCCGGCTCAGCTTGATGACAGAGGCAAAGACAATATATGCTATATGTGCGATGGTGATATCGAGCACAAGACACTTGTGACCGTTAGCACAGAAAAAGGGCCGGTTCGGTTGTGTAGTCCGCATTGCTATTTCATTATGTATTCCTGCCTGACGGAGGACAAGATTGACTTTGAGAAAAAGGTCTCGGTGACAGATTGGGCGACGGGCGAACCCGTTGCCGCTTCGGAGGCGATGTATCTTTATAGTCTCGATGGTCGGACAGGGCGACCAATCATCAAAGCTTTCACCGATAGGATACGGCCCGACCAAGCGACTTCCGGCGGGATCGTTATCAATTGGCAAGCCTTGCAAGACAAGGAATTAGTCAATTGCTGTGGATTTTGTGATCGGGCTTGCTATCCGCAGGATGCGGCTAAAGTTATCGCCGGAGGGATACATACTTTTGGATGCTGTTCACATTGTGCGCTTGGAGTAGCAGCCCGTAGCGGCCTCGATATTGAAGTGCATGAGCGGGATCGGTTAACCGGTGAGCCGATTGTTGTTAAGACACTTGAGGGCAAGGTGGCCTCACTGGAACCTGCGACGGCCGTTGCCTGGTTTGGCCAGCGCCAGAAGCCTGATGGCACGTGGGGTTCTGCCGGCTGTTTCCACCAGGGCTTTTTTGTCACTTTAGAAAATCTCAAGGAATGGATTGACCGCAATCCGCATGAAACCGGTAAGATGATTACTATTCACCAGGCGCTGGCGAACAAAATGAAACTGTCGCCCGAACAAATCCAAAAGGCCTGCAAGATTGGTGAATGTGTCCCGAAATAATATTTTCTGACTGAACTGCTGTTTTCTGTGCAAGGAGTTGAATATGAGGAGTATTAAAATGAAGTGCTTCGGCATTATAACAGTTGTGTATCTTTCTTTGTTGCCCCTCCAAGGGTCCGAAAAGAGCAGTACGGTCAACCCATCTTCGTCACCAAAATCCCGGACAGTAAATGAACTGTATCCGGGTTTGACAACAGGAGCTATGAGCTGCGCCGCTGCCTCAACACTTCCGGAAGGAGTAGTGCTTAGGGCCGGAGAGATTGTGATTGAAAATAACGAGCTAATCGAAGAAATCGGCAAGGCGCCGGAGCAAATGCGGCCAAAGCTCAAAAAACATGCCTTTTTTGTTTTGGAGCAAATCGCGACGATCAAGTTGCTCCTGGCCGAAGCAAGGGCCGAAGCGGTTAAAGGCGATAAGGACATCTCGGAAAAGGATGAACAGGCAATTATCCAGGACTATTTGCGTGCCTTAGCCAAGACGGCGAAAGTCAGCGAGGCGGAAATTCTCGATTTCTATAATGGCAATACAGAAATGTTTGATGGTGCTTCCCTGGTACAGATCAAGCCTCAAATCGAGCAATTCCTGCTCCAGCAGAAACAGCAGGAACTCATCAATGAGCACATCCGGATGATCGGCCGCAGAATGCAGATTGAAATTTCTTCCTCGTGGCTCAAGGTACAGGCGGTATTGGCAAGAGACAACCCGGTTGACAAAGCCCGCGCAAGTGGCAGAGCCTCCCTTGTCGATTTCGGCTCGACCGGATGCGTGCCGTGCGATATGATGGCGCCGATACTTGAAACGCTGCGAGAAAAATACAATGGTAAAGTTAATGTCATCTTTATTCATGTAGGAGAAGAACCGATGCTTGCATCACGTTACGGTGTGCAATCTATTCCTGTCCAGATATTCTTCGATAAAACCGGCAAAGAGGTGTTTCGCCACGTCGGTTTTTTCGCACAGGAACAGATCGAGGGAAAACTGTCGGAAATGCGGGTCAAATAGCGAATGGAAAAACTTTTTACAACGCTGACACACGCTGTTGAGGGCACGCCTGCAATAGCTCTAACTGCCGCCTTCATCTGGGGCATCTTGAGCATATTGCTCAGTCCCTGCCACTTGGCAAGTATTCCTTTGATAG
>DAOUVA010000111.1 GCA_030667885.1 Phycisphaerae bacterium | reverse complement strand
CCGAGGTTACCGCTGCCTTTATATTCAGGCGAAGATGTATCGGCGTTTTTAACGGCATCTGCATCGGAACCGAAATAGACTTCATATGAAGCGGCATGGACACCCGGAGCCCAGGTAAGAACAGGTGTCTGTGTTATATCTACGGCGCGGTTAGCAGGGTCAGGATTGGCAACGCCGCCTTCTGTTGTAAAGGACCAGACCTGGCCTTTATGTGTGGCAATGACATCGAATTCATCGACTCGCCAGTAGTAAGTCCTGGCCAAGTTAAGCTGGCCGGGATCATAGGTTGTAGTTCCCATGGGGAGTGCTCCGGCGGCATTGTTCACATCGTCAAAATTGTTGCCGAAGTACACGTAATGTAGTTTTGAACCGAAACCTGCTGTCCAGGTAAGGTCAGCATCCTTGGCTACAGAGAGGGCACCATCAGCCGGTTCGGGAGAGTATGCGGTCTTAGGCGGGATTGTAAAGCTCCAAACGGGACCAATCCAAGGACTATTCGGTTCGTCGTTATTAATCTCATCAACACGCCAGTAGTAAGTCGTGCCCGGGACAAGACCATCAGGAAGAGTGAATCCGGGGAAGCCAACGATAATGAATGTCTCAGTCTGGTTGCCCAGGAAAGTGCTTTCCGCTCCGGCATTGACATCGTCAAAACTGTCGCTGAAGTAAATGTCGTGCGAAACAGCTAAATCTCCCGGCTTCCAGGAAAGATTCGCCCAAACATCGGGATAGTAGGAGCCATCACTCGGTTCTGGATTTCTGGCCTGCGGTTTGACGCCGAACACATATCTAACGGCTGCTTCAATCAGGGCGAAACCATTTTCATTCAATACATCTTGTGCATAATAGTGGAAGAACATACCGATGCGGATATCGGCTGCTATCTGTCCGCTGCCATCTGTCGGCGCTACAGCCAGCTTAGCACCCTTTTCGTAAACAATAAGAGCATCATAAGTCAGGCCGTCAGCCAGAGTGACCGTTGCAATGACGGTGGCCTCATCTCCTGCATCGCCCATGGCAAACTGAGCCGTGCCTTCTGAGCCTGTGATATCAGTCAGAACGCTTACGGTTCCGCTGAGACCTGCGGCCATAGGATGTCCGGGACTGACAATCGTTATATCTGTAGTTGCCACATCGGAAGTTCCACCGCTACCACGTGTCATGCCCATTTCATCCCAGGCGTAAGGCTCGCCTACTATTATCGGTGTTTCAATTTCTGTGATTTCTTCATAGATTGCGCTGGAGCCTACAGATTCGGAAATATAGACTAAATCAGCAGCAGCGGCGGCAATCTCAGTGGCTGCTTCGTCTTCGTCATCATCAAAATACGTTACCGTGTGCCCGAGGCCTTCAAGTAAATCTTTTATCAAACCGTCATTTTGGAATGTGGCTTCAGTCGGGTCGTTCACTATAAATAAAATATTTTCCCCCATAGCTATAGTAGCTGAACAACCGACTACTACCATCAGACAGAGTAAGGCTCTTACAAATTTTTTCTCCAACATGATTCTTTCCTCCAAAAAAGATTTTGTTCCTAAATTAGATTCTTAAATGAAAATAACATAACAGAAATCCCAAAATAATTCCCTGGAAACAATAATCCTCCTTAAAAAGCATTTTGTTAATCGAATTGTAAAAATATTTTCGGAGCAGTACAGAGTTTCTGCTGTAGCTCTGTGCTCTACATACTCACTCCTCCTTTATTCATCGAAAAATCAGGTATTAGGCCCGCAGGGAGATAAAAAAACTCAGAAGCCGGACTGCACGGGCAACGAACCACACTTATTTATATAAATTAATTGCTTTTTAGTCAAGTAAAAAACATCCTGAACTATAGCCTGCGTCCGATATAAATCGCTGAATATGGAATATAGACAAATATTATACTTGTCGATATTATCATTTAACTGAGATTATGGTTATTTGTATTTGGCGGGCAGAGTTTATCTAAATCCATAGACGTAAAATCCTTGTGATTAAGATTTTAATTTAGCTGCCAATCGCTTATAATAGTATTTTTATGAAGATTCTGTTTATGTTGGAAGTATGGCTAAGGATTTAATAAAATTGACAGATGGTGAGCTTCTTACCCGGTATACAGAGGGTGAGGAGGCCGCATTTCGTGAAATCGTAACCCGTTATAAAAACGGCCTTTATGCCTTTCTGCGCATGTTTTTAAACCGTCGAGAACTTGTTGAAGATGTTTTTCAGGAAACATTTTTACAATTATTTAACAGCAGAGAGAGCTTCGATACAAGTCGGCCTTTGCGTCCGTGGTTGTTTACCATAGCTGCCAACAAGGCAAAGGATGCACTTCGCAAATGGCAGCGAAAAAATGCTATCCCGATCGGTACTATGACGGATTCGGAGGACATGTCATTTGATGATATGTTGAATTCAGTTAGTTCTGACAGAACAATGCCTTACGAGGAACTTCAAAAGGAAGAAACAGCCCTGCGTGTTAGGCAAATTATATCGGTTATGCCGGAAAACCTGCGAGAAATATTGGTTTTTGCATATTTTAACAGATTTTCTTACAAACAAATGGCAGAGATTTTGAGTATACCTATCGGAACGGTAAAGAGCAGGTTGCATACTGCAGTAGGTCGTTTTGAAAAAGAGTGGACATCATCAGTAGGGAGCAAAGAAAGTTAATGAATCCGCTGAACAACGAGCAGAAAGAATTATTGTTTGATTACTGTATAGGTTTGACATCACAGAAAGAGACCGACGAAGCTGAAGCATTAATATCATCCAATCAAGAAGCCGCCGAAATTCACCAAAAGCTTAGAGTTGCAATTGAACCACTTGGCAGCTTAGAGCCTGGGACATGTCCTGATGAACTCGTAGAGAATACTATCTCGCGAGTTCAAAATCTTGCGGACTCAGGTCAGCTTCAACTGCGGCAATTGCTTGCCAGCGAACAAAGCCGAAATGTTGGCATTCAAAACTGGTCGTGGAAAGGTTTGGGTAAAAGATTAGCCATCGCAGCGGTCTTTATGGTTACGGGAAGCATCCTGTTTACTTCATTCAAAGCTGTAACAGGCTATGCCCGCGAAAAATCCCGGCAGCAGCGGTGCCAAATGCAAATGGGCAGCATTTATCAGGGTTTAGGCAATTATATCTCCGACTATGACGATAAAGCTCCTGCTGTTGCATCTATAGCGGGGTCGCCTTGGTGGAAGCTCGGAGACCAGGGGGGAGAGAATCATTCCAATGATCGCCATATATACCTTTTGCCAAAGTACGATTATGTTGACATAGAGAACTTTGTGTGCCCTGGTTGTAAAGGCGAAGTACCTCTGAAACTTACTGATTCACAAATCAAAAGATTAAAAGATTTTCCCAGCAGAAGATATGTAACTTACAGTTTCCAAATAAACTGCAGAAGAACAGCAAACGGCAAACTGCTGTGCCGGAAGGTTGTAATGGCAGATGTGAATCCGCTGTTCGAGAACCTGCCTGAAGACTTGCCCAAACAGTTTCGTCTACAATTAACCAGAGCACTGCTGACTCTTAACAGCATCAATCACAACCGGCGCGGTCAGAACGTATTATTCGGAGACGGCCATATAGAGTTTCTGAAAAGTCGTTTTACCGACATCTCAGAGGATGATATATATACGCTTCAGGACACCGACGTATATCAAGGCTGTGAAGTGCCTTCCTGTGAGACCGACTATTTCCTTGCCCCGTAATTTGTTTTGCATTTCTTATTTCGTATCTTGTAATTGTTTGGATAATAGAATATATGCTTTCTCACCAGGAGATGTTGTTTGCCTTTATGCAATGTTTATAGTGCTGTTAAATATGAATTTAATCAGCTAATAAAGGCATCATTTTCTGGCGAAGCTCTCGTAATTGCTCTTCCTGGTGTTCGCTGAAAGAACCGAGTCTTTGTGCATAAACATCCATCCATGTAACAAGGCGATTAAAATCATCGTCGTTAAGCTGCAAATCCTCGTGACCCTTGCCGTTTGCAAGTGTTTCGAGCAGCTTACTCTGAGCGGCTGTGCATTGACCAATTATGGATCTGTCTTTTTCAAAGGCCAGTTTTTCGAGGTCTTTGTCCGCGAACGACAGCAGGTTTTCGTAGGATACGGCCGGGCTGAGGTCAAGGCGGGCGGCTATCTCATTGGTACTATCGGGTTGGTGGCAGGATACGCATGATTTATCCAAAACGGGCTGGACGAGGCGGTCGAAGCGAAGAGGCCAGGAGCCTGTCGGGCCGGGAGTAATTTTCGAAGGCTCGCGCTGCACGGCTAACGGTTGGGCTGCTACCGGCGGGACCAACTGACGAGATTCGTGGCAGCCGATGCAGGAAAGCGTCTGTCCCGGCTGGACGTAAGTTAGAGACCGCATGGTCTGTACGGCCAGGCCATTTTCATCGAGTGCCTGGAAGAAAACAGATATTCCGGACGGTACGCGGAAGTAAGCCGAGCCATCCTTTTCTACGGGAACCGTTCCAAGGACGAACTTGCCCGGGTCTTCCTTTGAAACGCCCAGGCTTGGAGTGTTCATGTGGGGTTGGGTTTTTGGCGGCACTCCGATTATACGCAACTGTTTAATAGAGCCGTGCCTGATGGCGCTGCTGGCTTGAGATTGATTTTGAAGACCCTTATAGACATCCAGTACAATAAAGCGTCCTTCCTGCGCGCCTTCCCAATCAACGGTATCGGGGTGAATTGACGGCTTTTCTCGCCTGCGCAGAGGAATAGGGTACATACTCGATATTTCGGGGTCCCGGTAAAGCAGCTCAAGGTTGCCGAATGAATCGTAGAGATATAAGCCAAGGGCGTTGACAGGATTGCGGGCGTCTGTAACCTGGCTGCTTCCGTGATGCGGGGGCAGCGGCCGGTCACTCCAGGCGACAAGATAGAACTGCTCCGAAAGCGGATATGGATTTGCATAATACGTTGGCGACCAGCCCTCGGCCTCGGGAAAACACACATCGGGAGTAAGGCGAGTGATAGGATCGGGTCCTTCGGTTCCTCGTGAGCGGTCCAGCAATGCCAACGCCCCGCCTTCAATAGAGTGATGAGCAGCGGCTGTGAAAATCAGCTTTTGCGAATTCGGGATCGCCCGTGCCTCGAAGATGCACTGCGGTTTCTCAGTGTAGTTGCCATATACAAGCTGCGGATTCGAACCATGCTGGTTCGTTGACCACAAGCTCATGAAGTGACCATTGAAGCGGTCGATATAATCCCACCGGGCGTAAATAATGTTGCCATCATGTGCTATCGATGGTGTCCACTCGAAGTTTTCAAATGCGGAGACGGGTCGCAGGTTTTCGCCGTTTGAATCCATTGCGTGCAAAGTAAAAACGGCGCATGGGCGTTTATTGTCACCTCCACAGCGTACATAGCTGTCGGGCAGAGTCGCCTGATTGGTCGAGGCGGAACCGGCCATGGAGCACTGGACAAACTGACCCTTTCGTGTTGAAAGAAAAACGATGTTGTGGTTTGGCTGAGCAGGGTGTCGAGTTTCCGCCGGCAGGTATCTCGCATCGAAATCGTCATACCGGCCGTACGTTAGCCGCCTGGTATCTGTCCCGTCGATGCTCATTTCAAAAATATGATAAAAGGCATCTTCAGGGAGCTTGTCCTTATCCACTTTCTCCATCCCGGCTACGTGCGGATAGTATCGACAATATGCAAAGAGGACCTTTGTGCCGTCATACGAAAGCTCGGGGCGCAGGAAACTTCCTGCAGGCCATTTCTCTGTGAGGCAGCGTGAACTCGGCCTGTCGCTCTTAAAATTCTCAAGCAGGTAAATGCCTCCGCCGGGACGTGACCACCAGCCGTAGTACTGGTCTGACATGTGGGGTAGGGTTCCGGGGGCACGCTTGACGAACAAAATCGTATCAAAATCCAACAAGGGATTAGCGAGTGCCATTTCACGAACGACTCGGCGGGCCTGAATATATAATGAGCGTTGAATATTTTCGGGCGCATCCCATTGAAGGTTGCCGGTTTTTTCTGCAATAGATTTTAAGGTTCTTATCTGTCCTGCAGTATCAACACCGAGCTGATGTAAACTCGCTGCGAGCTTAAGACCACGCTGAATAACTTCATCAATTTGCAGGAAATTGTGAAGCTGTTTTTGGAAGTGAGGTTTCGACCACTGGCTGGCGCTGCTTTGGGTTGCCGGTTTACCAAGGGCAATGTTATGGGTTGAGCCATGAGCGTAGATTTCCACCTCATCCAGATGAAAATAGCTCTTTGACGGCAGTTGAAGCCGAACATAGCGGGGCCGAGCACCTTGAAGCTTAATCACTAATGGTTTGTTATCCGTGTACCCAAAGAAGGTCTTGCCATCGTGCTGATAGACCTTTTCGAAGTTCCTGCCATCGGTGGAAAGCAGGACGATTATTCTTGATGTTCTTTCAGGAAGATCGCAGCGGTTATATAACACGAGCCGATCCAGCGTCATTTGCCTACCTAAATCAATCTGCCACCATGGCTTGTTTTCGTTTTCAGTGTGAAATCCCCATTTGCCATCCTTGACGCCGTCGCAGGCGCCAGTCGCATCCTGTTCGGGTGTGACTTTACCTTCCGGGGACACCTTGCCGGCGTTGCGAAGCTCCTGCTGGCGAAGCCAATCGGCTTCAATCTGCCTGCTTGTAATATCAGGGCTGACTTTGGCAGATATTGCAGACCATGGTGAGATGACGATAAAGGCAACGGCCAATGCCAAAGATGCTGCTAATTTACGGTTGTAATTTTCCACGGAAACATATCCTCCCGTAGTTGATATTTTCCCTTTACGCAATTTAATAGCGTAACAAGGCTTTCGCTATTATTAGATTAGAAAATCTATCGCGAATTGTCAACTAATATTAGCTAATCCGGCCGGGAAAGGGGAATGTTATGAAGACTTGTTGATATTATCAAGGCAGATTCGAGCGTTTCTTTTCATTCGTTCGAGGCCTGAACGTCTAATCGTGGAATCAGCAAACTCGGCGTCAAATTCCTGTTGTGTTAAATTCAAAATCCGGCTCAGGTCGAGCCATGTACGATTGTTATAGAATTTGAACTGTTTGTTTTTGTAAACGGGTGCATTATTCTGATACGGACAGGCAATGATACATTCGTTGCAGCCGAAGATTCGGTCGGCTGTTTTTTTCGCCAATTCTGGAGGTATTTGGTCTTTGTATTCTATAGTCAGATAGTTTATGCACCTATTTGCGTCGAATTGGCCATCAGGTGTCAAGGCATGTGTCGGACAGGCACCGATACACTTATCGCAGTTCGAGCAATTGTGTATGATTGGGTTATCAGTTGAGAGTTTTAGAGTTGTTATGATTTCACCGAGGAATATCTGCGGGCCCAGTACGGGATTTATTAACATGTGGTTTTTTCCAATGAAGCCCAAGCCAGCCCTTACAGCCAATGAGCGCTCGGCCAGCGGTACCGAGTCAACACAAATTTTGAATTTGTGCTGCCGTCCGTCGGCAGAGCTAATAAATTCAGTTAGTTTGCGTAATCTTTCCTTTATAAACGGGTGATAATCTTCATATTGGGCATAGCTTGCTACTTTGCCTGATGGTATATCCGGGTCCGGTTTCTTTGGTTTTTGTTTTGGCGGTTTATAATTAAGACCTACACATATTACTGATTGAGCGTTTTCCAAAAGCAGGGCGGGATGAGTGCGTTTTTCAAAATTTTGTTGCAGGTAGCTCATCTGGCCGGCGCAACCGGACTTTAACCATTGGCTTAACAACTCAACCTGCCGGGTATCGATTGGTGAGGCGTCTGTTATGCCAATCAGGTCGAGTCCTAATTCAATAGCTTGGTGTTTTATCTCTTGAGATAGATTCATAAAAACGATTATACTAAATCCGATTGTGATATTTTAGTCTGTAATTCATTGTTTTCGCTTTTAATCTCGTATTGTCTATATAGTGCACATTACTTGTACTTATAGTATCTGTCCGTGACTTTTGGCTTTTCATTATCGCAATCAGGGTATAAAATAAAACCGATGGTAGAAAATAGTGCAATATCCACAGAAACTTGTCAACTGATTAGCTATATAGCTCCGGCCGCACCTGCGACTCGGCGGCCTGCAATGGGTTAAGAACCGTTTCTGCGGCCAAATTAATAGTAAAATGGAGAACTGATAAAGATGAAATCGAAATCGAATTTATTACCGAGGCCACTGGGTGGTATAATTTCGCCTATGGTTACGCCACTTCAGGACAGAGACACGCTTGATGTAGCGGGCCTGGAGCGGCTGATTGAACATATTCTTGCCGGTGGTGTTCACGGTTTGTTTATCTTAGGGACAACGGCTGAGGCGCCGAGTCTCAGTTACCGCCTTCGATATGAAGTTATCGAACGCGTTTGTAAACAGGTCAAGGAACGGGTTCCGGTGCTGGTCGGAATAACCGATACATCCTTTGTAGAGTCCGTGAATATTGCCCGCAAAGCCTGTGATGCCGGTGCGCAGGCGGTTGTGTTGGCGCCGCCATATTACTTTCCAGCAGGCCAGCCGGAATTACTCGAGTATCTCAAGCATCTCATAAGTGAATTGCCGCTGCCGGTGTTTCTTTATAATATGCCAAGTTATACCAAGATGGTTTATGAGCCGGAAACCATACGAGCTGCCGCTGACTTTCCCGGTATTGCAGGTATAAAGGACAGCTCCGGTAATATGATATATTTTCGCCGGCTTCAGTGTCTTCTTAAAGAATACCCGGATTTTTCGCTTCTTATGGGGCGGGAGGAACTACTGGCAGAGACAGTTTTGTTAGGTGGGCACGGCGGTGTCTGTGGAGGGGCCAATCTTATTCCAGAGCTTTATGTCGGGCTTTATAATGCGGCGTGTGCAAAAGACCTGCAGAAGATTGAAGTCCTGCATGAAAAGGTAATGAAGCTAAGCAATGCCATCTATACTGTGGGACAGTATGAGTCGAGCTATTTAAAGGGTATTAAATGTGCGCTTTCGTGTATCGGCATTTGCAGTGATTTCATGGCTGAACCTTTTCATCGTTTTCGTCAGGCAGAGCATAACAGGATTCAGCAGTTTGTAAAAGAACTGGGGATTACACCAGAATAATAGAACAAAAATGGAGTTGAAAAATTATGCAGGGAAATCTTAGTGCAATTGATATTGGTATCCTTATTCTTTATGGTGTTGTGCTGATTGGAATGGGTATCTATTACACCCGTAAGTGCCGGACGTCGGAGCAGTTCATGGTTGCCGGTCGTTCTATTCCCGCGTGGGCGGCGGGGCTGGCCGTAATGAGTGCTTATACGAGCAGCATTTCATATATTGCCACTCCAGGCAAGGCCTTCGACAGCAACTGGCATCCTTTTATCTTTTCGATTTGTATCCTGCCGGTGACATGGGTAGTCTGCAAATACGCCGTTTCATATTATCGAAAATCACAGTTGATTAGTGTTTACAGCTTTCTTGAGGAAAGACTCGGGTCATGGGGACGAATTTATGCGGCTTTGGCGT
This sequence comes from Phycisphaerae bacterium, assembly GCA_030667885.1. Classification (GTDB taxonomy): domain Bacteria; phylum Planctomycetota; class Phycisphaerae; order Sedimentisphaerales; family Anaerobacaceae; genus NIOZ-UU13. The sequence goes on along the minus strand of DAOUVA010000111.1, from coordinate 628 downwards.
TTGTGCTGTTAATGATAGGGCGAGTTGCGGTTATTCTTTACTTAGCCGGGCTGTTGTTAAGTACATTTGTTTCGTGGAACATTGGCGTTGTAATCGTAGTCATTGGCTTGATTACTATAATTTATACACTGCTTGGAGGAATGGAGGCCGTGATTTGGACTGACGTTATGCAGTCGTTGATTATGATTGTAGGTATTATCTTCTGCGCTGTCAGTTTGTCATTCCATGTTTTTTCAGGGCCTGAACCCTTAATTCAGTCGGCTTTCGATGCGAATAAATTCAGCTTCGGCAGTTGGGATATGTCGCTGTCTTCCCGCACGATATGGGTGATGATTATCTATGGAATCACGGAGAATCTTCGGAGCCTGCTGGCCGACCAGAACTACGTGCAGAAATTCTGCTCTGTTCCCACAGAGCGAGAAGCGAAACGTTCAATCTGGATTGCTATGCTGATTTATATTCCTCTTACCGCAATATTTCTTTATATCGGGACAACACTTTTTGCCTTTTACTCTCAAGGCGACGAATTGGTACGGGCCGGTATAACCAAAGGTGATGAGGTTTTCCCGTATTATATTGCGACACAAGTGCCTGCGGGTTTGAAAGGGCTGATTATCGCTGCTATCTT
>DAOUVA010000450.1 GCA_030667885.1 Phycisphaerae bacterium | reverse complement strand
TGAGCAGTTCATCAAAGGGGTCGAGGCAAATAAAGCAGCGGCACTGCAGCTTATCTATCGGGGCGATGAAACCATTTCCATCGATGAAAGCAAGTTCGGCAATATCATAACCCGTCAAATCTCCCCGCTTAAAGCGGAGGTGGTTTTTCATAGTTGGGATGGCGATGGCATTATTTCCGTCTCCGTGGAACCCGAAAGCGGCGCTATCCTTATCGAACCATCGGCTTACTCATCGCGTCCCGGAGTGCTGGCCTGTCGATGGAACATGGCCGGGATTCATCCCGATCTCCATCTTGTCGCACCTTTCTTTCAGGGAATCAAACTCAAGCTGGATGACTCTCTCATCGCAAACACCCACTGGCAATGGCCGCTCTATTGGGAGGCGGGATTGGCGATCCTGCAATCGAATAAAGGGGGATTCTGGATTCATACCCGGGACAACCGTTATCGATATAAAGCCCTTAAAGTGGGTTCGGGGGCACAGAAGAATCATTTAGGATTCGACACCCAGGCATACGGCCCAATAGATGATAATTTGAGTGCCGGCGGACTCGTCTGGCGTATCAATGTGTTTGAGGGTGATTGGAATGTTCCGGCCGAAGAATACCGCGGCTGGTTGTGGGACGCTTATAATCTCCAGGCCGAAGAACAAAAGCGTCAGGTTTGGACAAGGGATGTCAAATTTGCTGTTAGCTGGTGTCCCGGCGAAGAAAGTATCCTGGATGCGATTTCGAAAAAGGTAAATCCCAAACATTGCCTGATTCACTATCCGAACTGGCGCACAGATCCCTACGATGAGAATTACCCCACCTATATACCGAGCGAGCCGGCCAAGGCTTTTATTAAAAAAGGCCTGTCCATGGGCTTTCGAATGATGCCGCACTTTAATGCAATCGATATGGATCCGTCGCACCCTGCATATACTTATCTGAGGGATTTTCAATACCGCGGAATCGAACGTAAGGATTTACGCGGGTGGAGCTGGTATCGAGGGCGTGGCCTTGGAGTGCCGGAATCCAATGCGAGCAGACGAAACAATAAAGACAAAAAGGTCATGGTCAAGGTGCATCCCGGCCTGAGTATGTGGCGATCCATCCTGGGGCAGAACATCCTGGAAGCGAGCCGCGAATTAAACCTCGATACGGTCTTTATTGATGTGACACTTGTCTCCCACAATCTGCACAATTGTTTCGTCGAAGCGACAACACCCACCGAAGGCATGAAAAAAATCATCAGTCATGTGGCTTCTCTGGGAGAGGGATTAGTCGTCGGCGGTGAGGGACTCAATGAAATAACCATGCAGGGCCAGTCTTTCGCCCAGGCCCATCTCTTCAAGAGCTGGCAAAGCTCCATAGATGGACTGGAACGGGCCGGTGGATGTAAACTCAATGATTTTCTTTTCGGGAAACTATGCCGGACGTTCGGATATTCCAATCTGGGGGGACGCGATGAGGATCAGGCGCTGCGTATGAAGATGCATTTGGAGCATGGAGCCATTCCTACTGTAACTATCCGTTCGGCGAAGGAGATTGAATCGCCGAATCCATCTGTGAAACAGATGTTGGATATAGCAGGAAGTTAAGGACAATGACCGGCACGGGCACTTACAATAAGGTCGCTGCAATTACGGCACTACTGTTGATTGCTGGCGTCTGCCCGGCCGAATACGACCTGTACTGTATAGGCAGCAGCTATATCATAGACCATCAGTACATGCAATCCATGGCCGAATCCGCAGGTATTGCCCTGAAGGCCGGTCGCAGTGAGATATATGGCAACATGCGCACTATCCGGGTACTTACCAAGACCAAACCGTTGAATTCAGCCAATCCGCTCCATGAACTGCTCACTGGTACGGCCGACGTTTTAGCGATGACTGCAACGCGTCCCTGGCTCTACACCGAATCCGAGGCCGAGGCATGCGCCTACTTCGGCGGGCTGCTTTTGGAGAATAATCCGGACGCTCGCATTTTCATCCATGATTACTGGACGGTTTTGTCGCCGGACAGGTCACTTTATCCGGAGATGCACGGCTGGAACAACGTGCGGGGCATGCACCTGGGTGCGGTCAAGATAATCAACCTGATGGCAAATGAACTGAAGCACAAGGTGTACATCGTTCCCGTAGGTGTGGCCGTTCAGGTGATGAGAGAAAAAATCGCCGCCGGGCAGCTTGAAGGCTACAAACATCCCGATGATTTGATGATTGACAGTATCCGTCTTAGTGAGATGGGTCGTTACGTTCAGGCCTGCCTTACGTTCTGCGGCGCTTATCGGTATGATGTGCGCAAGCTGCCTGGTGATGTTGTCGGCGGCAGGGGCCGGCAAAGGCTGAAATTCAGCCCCCACGATGCAATGATTATCCACCAGGCGGTTTATGAAACTGTACGGAATACGCCCTACTCGGGGTGGTATAAGAATGAGCCGGAAAGCCTCGATGCTTACCTGGCGCACTTGAAGGCCGGCCTGAAAAACTGGGAGTCCTTCGACAAAATGTATCCTGCTTCCGGCACCGGCACGTTTACAGGCGACAACGGAATTATATGGAATTATACGAACGTCGACTCCAGCAAAGACGAGGAGACTATGACCGACGCCTTTATAATCATGCGCCGTGGTTCATCGCTCTCGGCAACCATCCCCGGCGGCATCGGCGAGCTGCATTTTGCTATGAATAAAAATGCCGAGATTGAAGTGACGGTTGACGGCAAATCGATGGGAACGTTCAAACCCATACGCCAGGGTGTTTGGAATAGCCATTATTTCAAGATTAAGGATTTGAAAAAGAAGGGGGACGTGACAATTGAATTTACTTGCAGGAGCGATAAAGCCGTCATGGATAACATCTCGTGGACCGTTCCTAATTAAGCACTCCAACAAGGCCAGATTCGTGAGGAACTCGAAGCGAAGGAATCTGTTTCAATTGCCCCTCAACCTCGTTCGGAGCGACAATTCCGTATCTCGTGTTGCATTTGGTGAATGAAAAACAGCTTAGTCTGGACAATTCCGATGGCTTTCTGTATAATATTGAGATATTCTTAAGAATCATCAAAAACTTTTTTGGAGCAAACAGTGCAGCGTTAAGAATCCGCTTATGCTGTTAGGAGTATTATGATGAAATGCAAAATTATATTTTGTGCCGTAATTCTGATAGCACCGGCAGCATTCGCGAATCTCCCCTCACTCGAAATCCTCAATAGCGGCGTTTTCACTCAGTCCCTTAAGAATCTTCCAGCCGAGTTTGACAATATTGAAGAAATCATTTTCGTCCAGCGCGGCGGATACGAAGATCCGCACTGGTACGCAAATATTGGCTACTTCTGTGACAATGAAAATGATCCTGCCTACACGACGGGCGCACAGCTTTGCAAATTAAACTTAAAAACCGGCAAGATTACTATCCTGCTGGAAACGGCCAAAGGCTGTATCCGCGATTCGAAGGTGCATTACGACGCAGAGAAAATCATTTTTGCCTGGCGAAAAGATGGCCTGCAACATTACGATCTCTATGAGATTAACGTTGACGGCACCAACATCCGCCAGATTACTTCAGGGCCTTTCGACGATTACGAACCCGACTACCTTCCCGACGGAGGCATCGTTTTTGTCTCGACACGCGCTCGGCGATGGGTCGGTTGCTGGATGACCCAGGTCGGAACGATCCACCGCTGCGACGGGGACGGAAAAAATGTTGAAATGCTCTCATGCAATATCGAACACGATAACACGCCGTCTGTACTGCCGAATGGACAGATTCTCTATATGCGATGGGAATACGTCGACCGCTC
>DAOUVA010000493.1 GCA_030667885.1 Phycisphaerae bacterium | reverse complement strand
AAGGTGAGCCGGGCAGTAACAGGATATATCTTGCCTGGGCGGACGGATACGGCGACCAGACAAACGGCTCTCTCGTTGGTAATGCTAATGCTCCGTTTGCCGAGCAGACTATCGTTTACGGAGGTTTGCAGTCGATGCCGATGGCCTATGACAACGCAGCCGGCAAATCCGAGGCGACCTTGACACTGACTTCCAATAAGGACTGGACAGTCAAAGGTGTCGACACACTGACAGTTTGGTACAGAGGTGCTGCAACTAATTCTGCTGAGACGATGTATGTTACGTTAAACGGCAGTGCTAATGTCGATAACGATAATCCTGATGCTGCACAGGCGGCTGGCTGGACCGAGTGGAATATCCCCTTGCAGGCATTTGCCGACCAGGGTGTGAACCTTGCCAATGTAAATTCGATTACTCTTGGTCTAAAATCAGGTGCCGGCGGTTCAGGTATGATATACTTCGACGACATTCGGTTGTATCCACCCGCACAGTAAGCAGATATTGGCCGATAAGTAAAACTGCACAGTAGATTTGTATATTTGGGGCTTATACTGATTCAATTCGGTATAAGCCCTTTTTCTTAATGAAATATTTGCTGCTGATTTTTGAGTTTTACAATTTGTCCTGACAAAGAAAGCTTGTAATCGTCAGCGAATTAGATTATATTTACTTCAACTTATTAAGATAGGAATCTGCCTTTCGTTGAGTTCAGATTTCTTTCTCTGTCTTGATTAATCTGCTCGGTTGGAGATAAAAAACACAGCTAAGTATCAGGAGGCAAACAAATGCAATCCCCAAAAAGAAAACATGTCCACTTGTGTCCCAAAACGGGTAAACCCTTAAAGAATAAAACAAAATATCGCTGGTTGATGTGGATATTTCCTATCGCCGGCCTGGTATCACTGATTTGGTTTTTAATACGAGTTATACCGAAACCCTTACGGGCTACTTATCCATGCCAACGGATGGCTTTTCCGTTGGCCTCTGGTTTCGTGGCCTGGGTCGTAGCCCTTTTTGCATCAACAATGGCGTTTAGAAAAGCCAAAATCAATCTCGCACACAGACGTTATCTCGTAGCTCTGGCATGCATAGGTGTAAGCGTCGGGGCGGTGCTGTTAGCTCTTAGTGCCACAAGCGAAAAGTTGGTCATGGCCGAGCTTCACACTGCGAATGCGCCGATAGGAGTCGCAAAAGGCATTTATCCCGGACGCGTCGTCTGGGCACATGACCCGGATGCGACCGACTGGGAAGGCCCCGGAAACGGCCACTGGTGGAAGCCGGAGCATACGAACCAGGAAGTTTGTGATAAAATGATGTCACAGACTATCCGCAGGCTCGCAGGCAAAGACACCGATGCCGCCGCCTGGGATGCGATATTCCGCTACAATAACAAGGCTCGCAACAAAGGCGATGCCGGATACAAACCGGGCGAGAAGATTGCAATTAAAGTCAACTTTGTCGGATTCATTCGTACCATGAAGGCGGTTAATCGGGACACCTACGGCCTCGAGGACTGGGTAGATTATATGAATACCTCGCCCCAGATAATCGCAGCGCTGCTAAGGCAGCTCACTCAGGCCGCCGGTGTCAGACAGGCCGACATCACAATAGGTGACGGTTTGACTTATTTCGCCAAAGAGTATTATGACATGCTGCACAACGAGTTCCCAGACGTCTGCTATCTGGACTGTAACGGAAAATCCGGCAGAGTCAAAGAAGAGTTCTCATCCACACCTTTTTACTGGAGCAGTAAACCGCAGGGCTTTAAGCAGGACTATATACCAAAATCATTTGAACAGGCCGAGTATCTTATCAATCTCGCCAACCTCAAGGCCCATCCGCTTGCCGGCGTCACCCTCTGTGCCAAAAACCATTACGGCTCATTGATTCGCACGCCCGTAGAAAGAGGGTACTTCGATATGCACAAAAGCGTTTCCTTAAAAGAAACCGCTCAGTATAGAAACCTGGTGGATTTGATGGGCCACGCCCACATCGGCGGAAAAACCGTTTTATATCTGCTCGACGGTCTCTATGCCGGCCTTCACTACGTCGAACGCGTACCGAGAAAATTCCAGGCTGATCCTTTCAATAACGATTGGGCCTCCTGCCTGCTCGCTTCGCAGGACCCCGTGGCTATTGATTCTGTCGGCGTGGATATCCTTCAGGTTAATCTTGAAAAATATGCCCGAATGCCGGGCACGGACGATTATCTGCACGAGGCAGCACTGGTGGATAATCCGCCTTCGGGTACATTCTACGACCCTGACCATTCCCGCAATGAGAAAAGATTACAAAGCCTTGGCACCCACGAACACTGGAATAATCCGAAGGACAGAAAATATTCCCGTAATTTAGGGACAGGAAAAGGCATCGAGCTGATAACATTAACTCAGGAAGATTTAGCACAAGCCGGTATCATCGCCCCCGGAGCAAAGGTAAAAAAACTCGCAGACGGCTTTAAGTTCACCGAAGGCCCCGCCGTTGACGCCCACGGAAATGTCTTCTTCACCGACCAGCCCAACAATCGAATCCATAAGTGGTCAACAGACGGAAAGCTGTCAATATTCCATGACAGCCCCGGAAGGGCAAACGGACTTTACTTCGACAAGAATGGCAATCTATTGGCCTGTGCCGACCTTGATAACGAGTTGTGGTCGATTGATATGCAGGGCAATGTAAAAGTGCTGGTAAAGGACTATAAAGGCAAAAAGCTCAACGGCCCGAACGACCTCTGGGAGGACCTCAAAGGCGGAATATATTTCACCGACCCCCTCTACAAAAGGCCTTACTGGAACAGGGGCCCTATGGAGCAGGATGGCAAGCACGTTTATTACCTCAGACCGAACCGTAAAAGACTCGTGCGCGTAACCGAGGACCTCGTCACCCCCAACGGCATAATCGGTT
>DAOUVA010000299.1 GCA_030667885.1 Phycisphaerae bacterium | reverse complement strand
TTTCGTTATGGCTGGCCATTCGCCTTTCCTTGAGATTTGCATATCTCGTTACCTTAATATACATCAAGTTCAGTTCTGGTCCGGTGGCTAACCTTTGACCAGGCTGGATTGTCCAGCTGATTCACAGTAGCTTACCTCGGCGCACACTCCAATTCTGTTTCCGCATGCCTAAAGTTACAAGACTCAAGTGAACCTGAGCAGAGAATTGTCTGTGTTTGCGGTAAAAAACGGTTTTTAAAAAATTCTTCTCCTACTAATTGCACAATCTGATAACCGTTTTATAACGATGGAATCCGTGTTTCCGTACTGAAAACAGAGTTTCTCAGTCTTTCCTGAGGTTTGAGCAACAGAAAAAAATCACCTCAGCTGCAATTGAGCGGTTACGATTCTTGGCATATTTGAATTGACAGACTGAGAAAGTTGTATTAGTATATTAGCGTTTACTAAAATAGATTGAGAAACATGAGTAAGACCTTAGACTTAGCCTATGTTTGTAAGATTTTGTCCGTAGGTACACGGATCCAGATCCTTCAATTATTGAAGGGTCGCGTTCTTTGTGTTGGAGCCCTTTCGGCCCGGCTAGATGTTACCCAGGGAGCCGTATCGCAGCACTTGAGAATTCTCAGAGATGCAGATTTGGTTGTGGCTGAGAAACGTGGGTACTTTGTCCACTATCGGCTGAACGAGAAGACGCTAAGTAAATGGAAGAATATGGTTGACAGGTTGCTCACAACCAATGCTTAGCCTTTTAACCACAACACATATTGATAAATCAAAGAGGATAAGAGCCATGCATAAAGATAAGAAGACATGCCAAAGACCAGAAAAACTTACTGGTAAGCCTCAGGATTGCTTGCCTGAACGTATCCGAAAATGCCACGGAGATGTCGGAGAACATCAGTGCGTCAAGAGAGCCAAAAAGAAATAGCATTGGGACTGGCAAGTGGCTGGATGCACCATTCTGTTGCCAGCTATAACTCCTGTCTGTGAGGTATCTCATGAGCATTTTGGAAAAAGTCAAGAATGAATTCATCCGTGTCTGTAACGAGGGTAGCCTCGATCTGAATCAGATCATCATTATCCATCCCTTACTACCACGTGAAGCCATCGGAGATGCAGAGGGCGATTTCGTAATCAAGAAGGGCAAAGAGTATGTGATTGAGGCCACATTTGAAAATGCATATGGGCAAGCCTTTACCGGCACACCCTGTGAGTGGAACGGAACGTTAGAAGAGTTATTATCTCTGGAACTGTCGGACGTAAGCAATCGAGGCATTTTCGTGTCTGCTATGAACGCGGTACTGCGTACTCTTGGGGTAGCGACCGGCACAATCCACTGCCGCGATGAGGACCCGACCAACTGCGGCCCCGAGATTGCAGGAAAACTTAAGGCCCGCTTCGGGACCAAACGATTTGGCCTTGTTGGTCTTCAGCCATCCATTTTAAAAGGTCTTACAAAACATTTTGCACCAGAGTTAGTTCGTATCGTGGACCTTGATCCTGACAACATCGGCAATCTGAAGTTTGGCGTCGAAGTCTGGGATGGACAAGCCGATCTGCGGCGTCTCGTGGAATGGTCGGAGGTTGGCTTGGCTACAGGATCCAGTATTGTCAATGGTACCATCGACGAGATCATTCAATGTTTCAAAGATGATGGGAAGCCTCTGGTGTTTTTCGGCAACACCATCTCCGGCGCAGCGGCCTTATTGGATATAGACCGCATCTGCCCGTTTGGGCGTTGAACATGTTTGTTTGGATCGCATGAGTTCAGTCTTCGCGAATTAGCAGTTTTGAGGCCAGCTTTCTACAAGGATGTCAGCCTGCTCGCCTTGCCCCCATAATACGCAACTTCCAACCGTTATGAAAATCTATTGTTGTGGAAATCATCCCTCTGTGGTACAAATAAATTATGTCAAATAGGATACAGGATAAAAAACGAGAAGTTATTTTGGACTCAATTACTGAAGGTGTTTTCACGGTGGATTCAGATTGGCGGATCACCTCGTTTAATCGGGCCGCTGAAGAAATTACTGGAATTCCTCGCACGAAAGTCCTAGGACAAAAGTGCAGTGATATATTGAGGGCGGATGTTTGCGAGACCCAATGCGCACTGCGTGAAACGATGGAAACCAGCAAACCTATAATCAACAAAGCAGTCCATATCCTCGATGCCAGGGGAGAGCAACACGCAATTGCCATATCGACGGCTTTGCTAAAAGATGAAAGTGGTAAGATTATTGGAGGTGTGGAAACATTTCGTGATATGAGTTTAGTAGAAGAGCTTCGAAAGGAAATTGAAGGTCGATGGTCCTGCGAGGATATAATTAGCCAAAATCACCGAATGCATAGGCTGTTTAGTGTTCTTCCAAATATTGCCGAAAGCGATTGTACAGTTTTAATTGAAAGCGAAAGCGGGACCGGCAAGGAACTCTTAGCTCGTGCGATTCATAATTTAAGTTTTCGCAAGGACAAGCCTTTTGTCGCAGTTAGTTGCGGTGCTCTTCCTGATACTTTGTTGGAATCTGAGTTATTCGGGTATAAAGCGGGGGCGTTTACAGATGCTAAAAAAGATAAGCCTGGACGTTTTGCAATAGCCCAAGGCGGTACGATCTTTTTGGACGAGATAGGCGACATATCTGCGGCCGTGCAAGTTCGACTGCTTCGTGTTTTGCAGGAACGCACTTATGAGCCGTTGGGAGCTGTTTCTTCTGTTAATGCTGAAGTACGTGTTATTACAGCAACCAATAAAAAGCTTGACGAACTCGTCGAACAGGGCCAGTTCAGGGAAGATTTATATTATAGAATAAATGTTATGAAATTGGAACTACCTTTGCTGCGAGATCGTAAAGATGATATTCCACTGCTCGTAAACCACTTTATTAGCCGTTTCAACCGCCTGCGTAGCAAGAACATTAGCTGTGTTACAGATGAAGTCTTAGCGATTCTTTTGGCGTACGACTACCCAGGCAACGTACGTGAACTTGAGAATATAATTGAGCATTGTTTTGTTTTGTGCCAAGCTGAAATAATAGAAAAGAAGCATTTACCGGCCTCGGTCTGTCCATCTTCAAGCGTGGATAAAGTAAAGACTGGTGAGATAACAACACTAAAGCAGATGGAAATCCTTCTCATTATCGAGGCGCTACGGCGAAACAAGGGCAATCAAACGGCTACATCTAAAGAATTGGGCATCAACAAAAGTACGTTGTTTCGTAAATTGAAAGCGCACGATATCAAACCCGATGCTTACACTTAAATGAACGTTAATATAAACAATTCACAATATCATTTAGGCTGAGCAAATTTCAAGGTTGCATATTGCAATCGCTAGCAACCACCGAGAATTGCAAATCGCAATCCCTTGAGGCACTTTTTAGAAAGCCCAAGTCATCTGCAAGTTTTCATAATCCCTTATAACAACGGATGTTGAGCTTCTTTTCTCATCTCTGCCGATCTTCCTGGCACATAGCTTGCTCAAGAAACATTTGAAAGGTCATTGTAATGAAGATAGCAATTCCAGTATGGAACAACTGTGTATCGAGTGCTTTTGATTTTGCTCACAGACTTTTGCTGGTTGACATACAGGATGGTTCAGAGATGAACCGTTCAGAGATTTCTTTGGATCCGGAGCCAATCTCCCAAAGGGCAATACGGTTAAAGACTTTGGGAATTGACGTACTTATATGTGGAGCGATCTCACGTTCATTGGCTTCTTTGGTTGAAGCATCTGGAATCAAAGTTCTGCCCTATGTACTTGGTCCAGCAGATGAGATATTGAAAGCATACTTGATAGGCCAGCTTGGTCAATCAAAGTTTGCAATGCCCTGTTCGTGGCCTGGAGCCCGGAAAGGTTTCCGCCGAGAGCGTCGATGTCGTCGTGGACGACAGTAGCATAAGATAAGTTTTTTTGACACCAGTTACGGTTGATGAGACTAGAGATGTAACCGACGGGGACGGAGTCTAAGTTTAATATTAAAGGAAAAACAAATGAAAATTGCAGTAACATCACAAGGTAAAGAACTTTCGAGTGAGATTGATCCAAGATTTGGGCGAGCAAAGTGGCTATTAGTGGTGGACACTGAGACAGGGTTGTCCGAGGCATACGATAACGCCGTGAACTTGAACCATGCTCAAGGGGCTGGCATTCAAACCGGTCAGAATGTAGTTAATCTCGGAGCAGAAGCTGTGATAACAGGCAACATAGGCCCTAATGCCATCAAAACACTCAGCGCAGCAAATGTTAAAGTCTTTCTCTCCAAAGCAAAAACCATTCAAGAGACTATAGAATCGTTTAAGGCGGGAGAGCTAAACGAAGTAACACAAGCTAACGTAGAAGGCCACTGGTCGTAGTTAATGACGGAGAAATACGAGATATGAGAACTTATTTCGATTGTATACCGTGCTTCGTACGTCAATCGCTGGATGCAGCAAGGCTGGCGACTGATGATGAGCAGATTCACGAGCAGGTGGTTCGGAACGTTCTTCGTTTAGCGGCTGATTTAGATATGAGCCAGAGCCCGCCGGTCATGGGTCAGAAGATACATCGCGTGATTCGAGAACTGGTAGGCATGGAGGACCCGTATCACAAGATAAAGAAGCAGTTCAACAACCTGGCTTTGACATTATATCCCGAACTACGGAAGTTGATTATCGAGTCCGAAGACCCGCTTGAGACAGCGATACGGCTGGCAATAGCGGGGAATATCATTGATTTCGGAGTCAATAGCAAATTACAGGAAAGCGAACTTGAGAAGACGATTAGTGAATGTTTGGCTGCTGAATTTTCTGGTATGCAATTAAAACCTTTTCAGCAGGCAGTAAACGAGGCAGAAGAAATACTCTATATTGCTGATAATGCCGGTGAGATTATTTTTGACCGGCTGTTGATTGAGCAGTTGCCCATAGAAAAAGTTACTGTGGTCGTCAAGGGAAAGCCGGTCATAAACGATGCAACAATGAAAGATGCCGATGTTGCCGGCTTAACTCGAATTGTAGAAGTGATTGATAACGGCTCAGATGCGCCGGGTACAATCCTTGAGAGTTGCTCACGTTATTTTAGTGATTGTTTTGCGCGTGCCGATTTAGTCATAGCTAAAGGACAGGGTAATTATGAAACCCTAAGTGAAGTCAACAAGAACATTTTCTTTATCTTAAAAGCCAAGTGCCCCGTTATTGCCAGAGACCTGGATTGCGAGGTTGGCGAAATGATTTTAAGAAGAAGTAAAACATTTGAGCAGGAGAAAATATATGCCGGGATTTGATGGAATAGGACCGTTAGGTCGAGGGCCGATGGCATACAAATATTCGGGCCTTACATGACAGATTTGTATGGATACGGTGCCCCCTATCCAGTGCCTTATGTCGGCTTGGTAAATCCGTGGCTTCGGAGGGGCTTTGGCCGAGGCTGGGATAGAGGAAGAGTCAGATTTGGTTATTGGTAACAGATTCAAATTAGCAATTAATTACAGAAAGGATGGATATTATGCCAAGAGGAGATGGTACAGGGCCTACAGGCCAGGGACCCGGCACGGGCCGAGGTATGGGTCGAGGTAAAGGCCAAGGCAGAGGCAGGATGGGCGGACCGTTTGCAGCAGGTCCGGGCGGTAATTGCGTATGTCCGAACTGCGGGACAGCGGTTGTTCATGCTGCAGGACAGCCTTGTAATGCAATGAGTTGTCCTAAATGTGGTACAAAAATGACGAGACAATAAGCTTTTTACGAAAGGAGAATTACTATGCCACGTGGAGATGGAACAGGTCCTGCAGGTATGGGACCAATGACAGGTAGAGCTGCTGGTTTTTGTGCTGGTTATCCAGCGCCAGGTTATATGAATCCCGTTGGTGGCCGTGGCTACGGTGGCCGGGGCCGAGGTTTCCGAGGTGGCGGTTTTGGCCGAGGTCGAGGTTTTGGTTGGGCCGGAGCTGGATACGGCATGCCTGCCTGGGGAGGTGGCGTAAGCCCTTATGCTTATGGCGGTGCGCCGTTTGCTCCAGCGATTACACCTCAGCAAGAGCTGGACGGCCTGAAAGGTCAAGC
>DAOUVA010000128.1 GCA_030667885.1 Phycisphaerae bacterium | reverse complement strand
GTTCGATGAGACGGGTATTCCCTGGAGCAATATCATTGCGTTCATAGGACACACGCCGCCAAGGGATAAGGAACTGTTGCATGGTGGGTACCTCCAGGAATCTTGACCGAGAATTTATTGTCAATCGTGCGAGTGGTACAAGACCGGTTGAGCAACAGTATAGAGCCTTGATGCAACTGGGGGCCGATGTGATCGAGACGGATCTTCCCAGAGAAGTGGGAAAGTTTCTGTACAGTGAATCTGCGATTCCTGCATCCAAGTCACAGTTCTTTCAAAGACTGCATTTCTAACTTTTCTCTTCATTCCCTGCTGAGGAGAGCCAAGTTTAGACGCAAGACAGTTCTTGAACGGAAAGAATACAACAGTATAATGAAAGCCGGAGTTGAAATCATCTCCTAAGTCAGAGGTGGATTTGATATTAGGAACGAATTGACCATGAAACGGACATTATCTCTTTGAAAGGCACACTTGTGAACATTCATTCTATCAGAGATGCCTGGAGACTCTGCTGCCTGGTTACGATGAGCCTGGTGGTCGGTCTCTTCTTCAGTGAGGGGCAGGTGCACGCGGCCGGAACATCATCTAAGACGCGGCAACTCGACTATCATTTTGACAGAACTATCTCGCGAGAGGTGTTGGAGAACTATCTGGACCGTTCAGTGACAATGGCGTATTTTCTGGTTACGGGAAAGGTGGAGGGCAACCGGGAGTATCTGTACAGAGAAGACGATATCCGCCTGATCCGGAACATCGGAGCCAAGTTTATCGGCCGTGCCATCTATCGCTGGAACGGAGAAGACCGCCTGAACGATAATAGCTTCTGGACGGATGCAAAGGCGTTGATCGACAGAGTTCATGCGTTTGACCCGGACGTTATCTTACAAGGATGCCTGTTCGAAACGATTAGCAGAAGAGTGAACAGTGTGAAAATCCCTTCCTGGGTGTTTACGGAGTTTGGTCTCCCAGTAGAGGACAGGACGTTTTCGTACGAGGCCATGCTCAACCTGGACGGCAAGTTAGTCAATCATTGGGGCCGGAGCAGCGTCCCCGACATCACGAGGCTTGAAACGCAACTGTGGTTCTATTACCTTGCCGGCTCGTACATCAATCTCGGTTGTGAGGCCCTGCACATAGGGCAGGTGGGACTCATCGGTATGGCCGACCCGGATTTGAAGGAATGGTCCCGCTTGCTGACGAGGATACGTGCTTATGCAAAGACCCACGCCCGCCGTCATCTGGTGCTGCTGGATGCGCACGTGCCGACGTGGGGCATGATCGTCGACGGCGTAAGCCTTCTGGATTTCAACTCATTTCCACTTCGCATAAAGGAAGTGCCCGAAAGGCCCTATGAGGGAGTCCTGGAAGTGAACCACCTCGATGCCATGTTCCAGAAGAGCAAGGGGTGCATCTCGCCCAGCGGCTGGAAGAGCCGGAGCCTGCCGTATCTCGTCGAATTCGACAACTATGGCAGAAGCAGATCTCCAAATGTCGCCGATACCAAATCTATTTTCGTATGGGGATGGGATGAGGTTTCATGGCTCTCTCTCCAGGACGAGGAATACCGAAACAAATGGCTCGAATATGCCTACAAATGGATTAAAGAAACCGATCCCAACGGGCATTTACAGATGCCCGTGAGCCGGATGATAACATGTCCGAACGACACATTCGGCAGCTATCGTGCCAACACCAGAAGTCCGAATTGTCCCATCGGATATTCTCAAGAAGAAACAATCAAGGAAATATGGAGCAATGCGAGCAAGTAATGAAAGCCGCATCTTGTGGTATTACAGAGTTCGTAGCTTGCAGGGGTACTGTTTATGAAGTCATATAAAAAATCCAAGCTAAAAGAGAGCGAGCATATCTTTCAGTTGAATGCTTTTGTATAGGAGATGCCCATGAACAAGAGAATTGTCATTGTTGTCCTAATAAGTCAAATACTTACATCGAATGCATATCCCAAGCAGGATGACATATCATCCTTTGTCGTCGTTAGCAAACGTGATTCCCGTTATTTCGAGTTGTCCAACGGCAATCCATACATCCCGATTGGCTTCAATTTAGTCGGCCCTCCAAGAGAAGAGGAGTTCGACCGACTCTTCAAGATCATGGCGGAACATAAAATCAACTATTGCCGTGTCTGGCTAAGCCATCGTGGCTGGGATGTCGAGCACGAAAAATGCCTACAATTCGATCCGGATCGTGCCAAGACCATAGACCATTTCCTTTCGCTTGCCCGTAAGAACGGAATCCGTGTGAAGATGTGTCTTGAATACTTCCGTGACATCCGTGGGGATAGAAACAGGTGGTCTGACAACACGCTCTATCACAAGGCCAATGGTGGTCCCTATGAGAGTATGGGCGAATATCTTTTCTCGGAGAAGGGACGTTCGCATTTCAAGGCGAAACTCGACTGGTATGCCGACCGCTACGGAAATGATCCAGCCGTTTTCGCATGGGAACTATGGAACGAGATGGATGCGGTTCGTGATTCTGAATGGTTGGACTGGACAAAAGAAATGCTGCCTGAACTGCAAAGCCGCTTCCCTCGCAACCTTGCCATACAGAGTTTGGGGAGCTATGACTGGGAGAGTAAAAGGCAGAGCTACAAGACCTTGTGTCTTCTTCAGGACAATGATGTTGCCCAGGTCCATCGATATCTGGACGAAGGGGCTGGATGGGAGATTTGCCATGGCCCTGTTGATGTTTTGGCCTCTCAATCTGTGCGTGAATTGATTGCCTTCAATCCTGGAAAGCCCATTATTCTCACAGAAACAGGTGCAGTCAAACCTCGTCATACCGGCTGTTCGGAATTGTATGCAAAAGATCGGGATGGCGTGTTACTGCATGACATGCTTTTTGCTCCATTTTTCAGCGGAGCCGCCGGAACCGGACATGTATGGTGGTGGCGGCAAGCATTGGAGGAGCCGAATCTATGGTATCATTTTGCTCGATTTGCTGAAGCGGTTAAAGGTATCGATCCGGCTGCGGAGCATTTCAAGCCAGTGATGATATCCAACAATCGGTTCCGACTCTATGTACTCAAAGGACGCAAGACCGTATTGGCATGGTGTAGGGATAGTCAGAATAACTGGAAGAATGAACTGGTACTTGGACGTCCACCGGAAATACTAAACGGTCTGGAAATTGATCTCAGCCCCTATTTATCCGATTCCAGGAAGGTACAGGTGAGAGTTTACGATCCATGGAAGAACCGTTGGCAAGACAAGAGTATTGAGTCCGGACGTATAAAGCTCAATGCTTTTACACGTTCAGTCGTAATTCGAGTGGATTTGGGCTGGAGAGGAGCAGCAGACAATTGAGAAGGAGTTTTTTTCTTAGTCTCCTGACATGACGGCAACTTCGCTGGCGGTTCCTCTCAGAAAGCATGTTACAAGGCCACAATTAAAAGAGACCTACGGATTCAGAATCCGTAGGTCTCCTATTTCTATACCGCTCATCCCGGGTTGAAATTGCCAGGATTCGCCGAAAACATTCTAATAACCTGCAGAATGCTCTATGTTTCACGATTTTCTTAGATGTCCATCTCCAGCGATCCCCAACCCTTGCGAGGTTCACGCCAAGCCAAGTCGTTGATCTTCGGGTCGCTGGTGATCACTCCAGCTTCGTTCAGTACAAGCTTCTTTCCCGCACGGGCACAGAGGTTACCGAGCTGGATGTTTGCGGCCATGGGACCGGAGTAACCAAAGTTGGACTGACTGAACTCACGCGGCTTCTCGCCCCTGCAGGCCATGAAGAATTCTTTGTGATGTCCGGGAGAGCGTTCGAGCAGTTGTTTGGGGCGGCCAAACGCTCTGCGTTTGGCTTCCGGGATCAATAGCGGAGTGTTCCAGTAATCGCCAGTCACCAGCATTTTTCCCTTGGTGCCTATGACCAGATTTCCAGTTCTGGGCAGTTTGCGTCCGTCGATTGCCAGTTCCTCGGGATTGTCCGGCATGAAAGGCTTTCCGTCTTTATCCTTACCCTCGTACCAGAACGTGGTGAAACCGGGCAGGCCACCTTTAGCGCGGTAAGTGCTCTTGACCACCATCCCGGCCGGATACTGATCCTTGACGGGTCCGGTCATGATGATTGGTTCGGCAGTTGCCGCGTAGCCCGGTTTCATGATCGCGTATATTCCGTCTGTAGTATGACAGGCCATATCGCCCAGTGCGCCGGAACCGAAATCGACCACACCCCGCCAGTTGAAATCATGATAGGCTCTACCTCCTTTGTAAGGACGCATCGGTGCAGGACCGATCCATGCATTCCAGTCCAGGTTTACGGGGATCGCATCTGATCCGGCCGGACGGTCGCCGCCCTGAGGCCATACCGGGCGATTTGTCCATGTGTGAAACTCTAAGATGTCGCCGACTGCGCCAGCCTTGACGAATTCGTACGCCTTCCGCCATCCATCGTCACCATGGCCCTGGTTGCCTTGTTGGGTCACAACCTTAGTATTCCTGGCGTAGGCTGCAGCCAGCAACTGCGCCTCGCGAACCGACCAGGTCAGCGGTTTTTCGATGTAGCAGTGAATGCCCATGGAAACGGCGGTCATCGACGGGGCAAAATGGCTGTGATCCGGAGTTGCTACGAAAACGACATCGAGCTGCTTGCCGTGATTTTCGAAGACTTTCCGCCAATCCGTATAACCGGCCGCTTGCTCCCAGCCTTTCTTGCCGTGGACGCCACCCCACCGGTCCTTATCGACCTCGGCGAAGGCAATACACTGACAGCCTTCTCCGTGAGATGCGCCTGTATGGGCTCCGCCTCGTCCGCCTACAGCGATAAATCCCACCTGGAGTTTTTCGTTGAGCCCCTGGGCCCGGATGAGACTCGGGAAGCCGATAGAGCATGCCGCCCCAATGGCAGCGGTGCGTTTTATAAACTGACGACGTGTAATGTTTGACATAATCATGGCTCCTTAACTTTTAGTGAATGTTAAATAGACTCTTATTTTTATCGTATCCGACGGGTTGTCGGCCCGAAAACAGCCTTGTTTAGCGTTGATGCATGATTCATACATGCAATGCAACCTCCTCTGTAATAACCTATTTCACAAACCAGATAGTACACTGACCTACTTATTTCAAATATCCTACTAAAAAGTGCCAAATAAGTCAAGGCCTTCCGTTCCTGAGTTCGTCGAGTATATTTATTTATATAGTGCTCTAAGATCAACATATAGATGGATTCACATTATTAATTGATTAATGTCACTCCATTTTAAGAGCAAGTAATAGTGTATTAACACCAGGCTCTTAGAGATGCCCTTCAATGTCAA
Organism: Phycisphaerae bacterium; assembly: GCA_030667885.1. Taxonomy (GTDB): domain Bacteria; phylum Planctomycetota; class Phycisphaerae; order Sedimentisphaerales; family Anaerobacaceae; genus NIOZ-UU13. The sequence goes on along the minus strand of DAOUVA010000128.1, from coordinate 4,399 downwards.
TCAGTACCCTGATGGAAACCGATGGAAATAAAATTTAGCACATCATATAAAGAATGTCTCCAGTAAGTCCAGTCATGTTGTCCATCGCGAATTCTGAATTCATGGGGAATATTATTTTTCCTCATGGCAATATGTACCAACGAATTACCTTCATAAAGAAAATCATCATCACCACAGTCTATATACCAACGTACTGATTTTTTCTTATCTTCCGGCATATTCTTAATCATTTCATGTATGTTATATTTTTTCAGCCAATCTTCAACTTGTTTTTCGGAAGCATCAGTCATTCCCCTTCGTTTCATGTAGCTTTGTGCCCCTTCGTTGTTAATTGGCCGGGCGGAAGCACTTAACGGACAAGCAGCACTAAACAAATCAGGACGATGCAGAGCATAATAATACGTCCCTCCTCCTCCCATTGATAATCCGGCAATAGCACGATAACGTTTTTCGCTTTTTATTCGATAAGTTTTTTCGATAAATGGCATAAATTCCTCGAAGAAAAAATCTTCGTAACGCCACTTACCGGCCGCATCATTTGTATAACCGCGTTTCCCTGAATTAGCATCAGGCATAACTATAATCATAGGTGTTGCCTTGCCTTTTTTGATAGTTTTGTCAGCAATGTATTTTACTTCGCCAAACTGTATCCATCCGGTTTGGTCATCACCGCCACCATGCAGTAAATATAGTACGGGATAACTTCTTTGCGAAGTTTCATAATCCGGGGGAAGATAGATGGCATATTTCCGGTCCATGTTTAATATTTCACTTTTCATCGATAGGCTGTCGAATACTTTTCCGGTTTGGGCAAATGTCAAGGCCGGCAGCAAAATGATAAGGATAATAATGTACTTTTTCATAATGTAATACCTCAATGTTGTTAATATAGTATTTCTAATCAATGTCTTGATGGAAACCAACTGGAATAAAATGCAAAACCTCTGGCAGTGCTTCTCTCCAGTAAGTCCAGTATGTGTCTACCCTGTCGAGTCCTGTATTCGCAGGGGATATCGTTTTTTCTCATGGCTATATGAGCCAGTGAGTTCCCTTCAAAATGACTGATAGGAAATTCAATTTCCACCGACAGAAATAATTATACAAGCCGAAGGACAGGCAGGTCAAGGGAAATATAGCCCATAGCACTGTGCAAGGCTCATCCGGAAACGAATGGAGAAATAGAAAATAGATCCATTTTCATGATCTGGAAAGATGTCAAAATCCTTCGGTAAATCCGTTTCACCAAAATGACTTCACAGATGTCAAATTTGGTGATTGATGGAAGCTCCAAACCTCAAATATTTTCGAGAAATTTAAAGATAAAATCGGATTGCGGTCTGTACATTGGCTCTGGAAGGAACATCCTTTCGGGCCAGCCTGATTGATGATGTTCGTATCTACAACCGACAAGTGATTCCGTAGGAAGCCGAGGTGTTAATTCATTATGGCACACCACCTGTCTCGAAAAAAGGTGCGGTTCGTCGGACGGTTACCGATTGACAGCCAATCTCAGAGGGTGTAAGTTCATCTGTATCGATAAATTATGTGCGACCAAGATGCTCTGATGCAGGGAGCCATGAAATGCGTCAAACCGAGAGTCTGAGTCGTCGCCGGTTGCCTGCGGTTCTGGAATCTGAAAAATAGTACTACAACAGGAGCCATAGCTATATGAAACACCAAACACTTATCTGCTTCATCGCAATCCAAGCCTTTGTTTGCACAACCGCGCTGCTTGGCGTCGGGTCCACGACCGCCGGCGCCATTGACGATGTTGCTCCTGGTTATGTTCGGGCGGCCACGTACGTGGTTGACCAGGCGGCCCCCGGCGCAGCCGACACCAACCCGGGAACTGAGGAGAAGCCCTTCAAGACTGTGCAGCACGCGGCCGATATGGCCAAGCCGGGTGACACCGTCTACGTCATGGCGGGCAAGTATGACGAACGGGTTAAGGTGAAGTCAGGCGGCACGGAGGGCAGGCCTGTCGCCTTCGTGGCGATGCCCCGGCGCTCGGCGACTGTGCGTGGCTTCGACCTGGATGCGAGTTACGTCCGCGTGGAGGGCTTCGAGATTACGGCCGACAAGCCGGTCACGGCCGTCCAACTGCGCGCCAGTCACTGCGAAATCATGGACAACTACATCCACGATATGATGGTGGCGGTCGGTGGGACGGTTGGTAAGCCGAGTGCCGATGGCAACACCCGCGACTATTCCGCGGTGACGCACAACCAAATTGCCTATAACAAGGTTTACCACTGCGAGTACGGCTTTATCCTGGGCGGCGAGGACTGGCTGGTAGAGAACAACGAAGTCAACCGTCTCTTCATGTACGCCCCCGGCAACAGGAACGACGACTGCGATTACTCGCGTTTTTTCGGCAAGGGCTGCATCCAGCGGTACAACTACTATCACGGCAGCACCCGGCAGGAAATCAAGACTGCGCACGTCGATTGTCTTCAGACCTTCACGAACAACGGCGAGATTGCGATGGACCTACTCTTCGAGCACAACACCTGTTTTGATTTCCATCAGATGTGCATGGTGGAGAGTGCGCCGCACCTCGGCAGTGTGCGGGGCTGGACCTTCCGGCACAACATCGTCTCGACCAACTCACCGACGATGCGAGGGGGCTGGGGTCCGGACATTATTCAGACGCTCGATGTGAGAATCGAGAACTGTACCATCTCGACGGTGAATTGGGCCGCCATCGGCCTACGGGGCAAGGAATCAACCGGCGGACTAATCCGCAACAATATCCTCTGCGAGGCGGACCGGGCCGTCGTTCACGGCGACCAGCACTTCTCCGCGGCCAACCCGGTCATTGAGTACAACCTGACGTTCAAGACTGCTCCGCTGGCGGCCGAGACGAACATCAACGACAAGGATCCGCTCTTCGTGAATCCACGGAAGCGGGATTTCCGCCTGAAAAAGGGCAGCCCGGCCATCGGGGCGGGCAAGGGCGGCGTGACGATTGGGGCTCTGGAGTATCCCAACGTGTATTACGTCGATCCTCGTCACCCGGCTGCTATGGATGAGCCGGGTTGGGGCTATCCGGCTGTGCCGCTGGCGAGTCTGGCCAAGGCGTGTGCGATAGCTCAACCAGGAGAAACGATCGTGCTACGGGGCGGCATATATCGCGAGGTCCTGGCCCCGAAAAACGATGGCGTGACGGTCCGCGTCATGAATGGTGAGAAAGTGACGATCAGCGGAGCGGACCTTATAGAAGGCTGGAATCGCGAGGTGGACGGCAGTTGGTCGGCAAGCCTGGTCGCCGAGCCAAAGAAGCTGTTGCGCGACGGCCAGCCGTGGAGCAAGTTCAGCTATGGCAAGGCAGCCAGGCGAATCAGTGTGAAATCGGGCGGCGACCCTCGGATGCACGTCTTCGAGACGGTCATGCGTGAGCAGGTTATCGACCTGATTGGCAGGAAGGACGCAAAGATTGAAGAGATCGAGGTAGTTGACACACTGAAGTAGGCCGCGGCGAATCCGTGAGGGGGCAGATGGGATGTCGAATATGATGATTGAAGGAAGCGCTAAATCCTAAAATATTGCCGAAAAAACAAATATTTTAATGATTAAATCGGATTAAGATACGATGCTTTGATTTTAATCAGAAAGCGTAGATTTTGCGTGAATATTTTCAATGACCTATTCCAAATAAAAAGAGTTTGCAGTGTTTCACACTGTCAGCCTCGCTTCACTTTCCGTAAAATAACAGGACTTTTTAATTATTATGTGCGTGTATAGTGTACGATCTTAAGAAATTGTTCAACCAAATCATGCGCCGGCTATAAAAATTCTGCGATTCACACTCGGACTGGACGGCACGATAGCAAGGATAGCTGCCTTCGGGAATGTCACGATGGTATCGATGCCGGATGAGGCGGTGCTCCAAGGGCACACCGTCGTCATTCAAGGAGAGCGTATCCGATCGTTCGGTCCATTCATAAAGACTGAACACTAATATTGGGTAGCAGGCCAATTGGAATAGGCCCCAAATTGACACAAATCTGTTATCTAAACAACATCAACTGCTGCGGATTACTGAGCAGACAGCCGAATATCATCGAAGTACATCATGCCTGCTCCGCCGGCGACCGGATTAGCCCAGTTACCAAGGCCGAGGGTAATCGTATTAACATTGGCAAGGTTCACTCCGAACGCTTGTAGGTCGATAGTCCATTCGGTCCAGTCAACAGCCTGAGCGGCATTGGGATTATAATTATCGAGCCCAGCGCTGCCATTTAGAACAACGTACATAGGCTCGGCGGCGTTGGCCGCATCACCGATGAACCAAATCGTCAGAGTGTTGACACCATTGACTGTCCAGTCACGATTGGAAGTCAATGTTAAAGTTGCCTCTGATTTGCCGACACTGTTATCGTAGGCAAAAGGCATCGAC
>DAOUVA010000463.1 GCA_030667885.1 Phycisphaerae bacterium | reverse complement strand
GTTGAACCTGAGCTTAATCTCAAAGAAGCCGGCATATCACATCCGGCCGCTACCATCATTGCCATCGCCTCGGCCATCCTGCCGAGTATGCTGCTATGATAGACCCTGCCGATAACGGGAATTTTCATAAATAACGATTCCTTAAATCTGCGTCCTGCTGCAGATTTGGAAAGTATCGAGAGCCCAACCAGTATCACCGCAATGAGAACACCAACGCATATCCAGAAAGGCACCACATTCGATGTAATCGTAAAAAAAGCTGTAGTTATGGGATTCAATTTCCCCTGGATCATTTCCTGAAGTATCGGCCTGAATTGCGGGATTACAATCAGGAACATCGCTGTTATAACAATTGAGCCCAAAGCCAGAATAACAGCAGGATAACTCGTCGCTTCAAAAATTATTCTCCGGGTATGGCTGGTCAACTCCAGATGCCTGTTAAGGCTTGTCAGCATTTCGCTTAATCTGCCTGTTTCCACTCCTGCTTTTAGTATTCGCCCGTATAAAGGCGGAAAACGCTTTTGTCTCTTTTCAAAGGCCTCCTCGATACTTACACCTTTTTCGAGTTCACCTGCAATATCATCGATGAGTTTGCGCATCGATTTCGAACTAACATCATTTGAAAGCTCTCGCAGGCCTTTTTCCAGAGGAATACCGGCTTTGGCTATGGAAGCCAATTGCTGATTGAAAAGCATGAACTGGTTTCTGCCGATAGCCGTCTGGGGCTTTTTGATTTTAGCCTTGTCGATGGAATTTACAGAAAGCTGCATCTGTTTGAGCTGCTCGCTCACTTCTTCACGACTGCCGGCTTCAATCGTGCCTTTCATCAGTCTTCCAGCAGACGTCAGGGCATTATATTCGAATGTCGCCATTCTTCATTTCCTATCTAATTGCATAATAAAGTTATTCTTGTGTAAAAACATAACTATTAACTCAACGGCTCAGGATTTATCCGAAACTATTCCACAAACGTTGTTTAATTCTTCCTGTGTTGTGATTCCATCGCTTATCAGACGTTCACCATCGGCCAGCATACTGGTATGACCTTTACACATCAGCAAAGTCTCGAGTTCTTCGAGGTCGGCTTTGGCTAAAATGGCCTTTCTCAATTGGCTGTCAAGTTGAACCATTTCTGCAATTAAGGCTCGGCCCTTATAGCCGGTATTGAAGCAGTCATTACATCCTGGGGCTTCGAACAAACCTGTTTCCTCACTCTTTTGCTTACATTTATTACAGAGTTTTCTGACAAGTCTCTGGTTAAGTACTGCTGAAACACTTGAGGTTACCTGGTAAGGCTCAATACCCATCTCCAGGAGACGCAGGAATGCCCCGGCAGGTGTACCACTGTGCATTGTACTCATTAGAAGATGCCCCGTCAGTCCTGCTTCGATTGTTATCTTTGCGGTTTCAGCATCCCTTATCTCTCCAATCATAAGAACCTGCGGGTCCTGGCGAAGGAGCGACCGCAAACCTGTCGGGAATGTCATTTGGCCGTGAGGTGTGATCTGAACCTGTGTAGCACCCTCAATTAAGATTTCAACGGGGTCTTCAAGGGTGACAACGCTTTTTCCGGGAAAGCTTTTAAGAATATACCGCAAATGAGCAGCTAATGTAGTACTTTTTCCACTACCGGCGGGGCCTGTCAGCAATAAGACCCCCTGGTTTTTTGCGGCGACATTTTTCAATGTTGTATGAATATCTTTTGAGAAGCCCAACTTTCCAAGGTCTAAAAGTTCAATATTACTGTAGAATAATCTAACGACGGCTCTTTGACCGTGTATTGTGGGGAATATAGCCAGCCGCTGGTCCATAATTCGTTCGTCTTTGTTCTTACTGATTTCAATCCGGCCTTCCTGGGGTATGTCGTTGCGATAAGTCAAAAGCCCTCCTAATACCTTCAGTCGAGCAATTACCTTGTCAGAAAGGGACTTAGGTAGGGTTTCTATGGTGTTTAAGGCACCGTCGAGCCGATATTTTACCAATAATTCAGCACCAGTAGGTTCGAAATGGACGTCACTGGCACCTGATTTTACAGCCCTTTTGAGTAGTTCGTCCACAAGAGATACTACATCATGGGCATTTGGTTTATCTTTGAAAGATTTGTTGTCGTGATTACTTTTAACCATTTTGTAGCCGAATAAATGAATTCAAAATATTCCTTTATTTCATCTGTTTAGACGAAATAGAACCTCAAAACGTTACCCAAAAAACGTTTTTTTTGCATTTTTTATATAATTTATGTTAACATATTCATATGTGCTGCGTCTTACAAGTAGAAGAATATATGGCATTCGACGAAATGGGTGTTTATGTTTGGTAAGACCGTAAGTTACGGATTATTGTGGGATTTTGCTGTCTCTGAAGCTGTCTGCGAAGACCAGCGGTGGATATTGTCCACAATGCAGAAGCATGGGCAGGAGCTAATTACGCTGCTCTGGCGTATATTGGGTAATGAGCAGGATGTTTGTGATGCATACCAGGATACTTTTCTTCAACTTGCGCATTACGAAGGCGGACAGAAACCCGAATATGTAAAAGCTTATATATTCCGTACAGCAAACAATGTAGCCATTTCAATGTTAAGGCGCAGAGTAGCCGATCAAAGGAAAATTTCTTCTGCTGTTGTTAATGGTAAACATGTAACCTCGCCTGCGAAAGAGTTGGATTCTAAATGTTTGCAGGAATCTTTAAGATGTTATATAGCTCAACTGCCCGCACATCTAAGAAATGTTATAACTTTACGCGACCTGGCAGAATTGCCTTATTCTCAAATAGGCAGGATATTGGGGATATCGGCGGGGACAGCGAGAGTTTATAGATGCAAAGCTCTACAAATATTGGCAATATGGATGGGTAAAGAAGAATAATTATGACAGTTATAAATAACAATAATAAATGCAGGCGTATCAGGGGCTGGTTGAATGAAGCCATAAGCAGACGTTTTGATCCGGACGCACACTGGCTGCAAAGCCATATAGCAAATTGTCCTCGATGTCAAAGTCGATTCGTATCATACGGTAAAGTTAATCTTTCGATATCTGCTATAAAATCACAACCTCACAATCTTGATTTATTAATGTGTGCAAATGCTCAGACCATTGGTGTACTTAAACACAGCCTTCGTGTGGCCAAGAAGGCCGGGACACTGAAAAAAATACGGCCTGAACCAAAGTTTCTGGAAAAGTATAGCAGATACACAAGTTCAACATTAAATGTAGCAGCTTGTATGACGATTCTGCTTCTTATGAAAATTGGAGCCTTTTCCTCTATGAATATGTTCCAGGGGCAAGGGCAAAAAGTCATCAAAACATATTATGCAAATCGTATTGGCGATGATTTGGCCGATGAGATTTTCCCCCAAAATACGAAGCTGCCGCCCTCGGTTAATACATGATCAGTTGTAAGCATTTAAGGGAACCTCTAAAAATTCATTTTTACTGCGAACGGCTGCAATCTCCTCCGGCGGCGTTGTCAGGCCAAAATTCGTCCTCGACATAGCTTTGGCTATGCCTGTGGCGATTTTGACCATCCGCCTTGCCGG